>JBCCIS010000035.1 GCA_039028155.1 Pseudomonadota bacterium | reverse complement strand
TGGCCAACTGCACGGCGACGTGTCCGACGCCACCGGCGCCGCCATGGACCAGGACCTTCTGGTCCTTCTTGACACCTGCCCGATGGAGTCCTTCGTAGGCAGTGATGCCAACCAGCGGCAGAGCCGCCGCCTCGCGCATCGAAAGCGACTTGGGTTTGTGGGCGATCAACCTGGCATCGGCCAGCATGTACTCGGCAAGTGCGCCTTGCAGATTCGCCAGGCCGCCGGCACACCCATAGACCTCGTCGCCCGGGACAAAGCCAACAACGCCCTCTCCAACCGACTCGACCGTTCCTGCGAAGTCCATTCCTAGAACGGCTGGCAGGTCCGGTGATATCGGGAGTTCCTCCTGCCCCATTCGTTGGATCATCGTGTCGACTGTGTTCACGCTGGTCGCGACGACACGCACGACCACATGACCGGGTGTCGCGTCAGGTTGAGGAAGCTCCGTGAGCTGGAACGCTGCGCTGTCGCCGTAGGCGTTGAGGGCCATCGCTTTCATCGGTCATCTCCGCTTAGCCGCCTGGATGACCGTCAACATATGCAACAGTATTTCGATATAAATGGTCAGTTTGGATAGACAGTTTTTTGATTTTGATGCAAATGATATCGCATGCCAACGGGTTGGCGAGAGACCGTAAGCTGATTAGGAGCGGCGCAGCGAACGTTCCCAAACCGGTGTGGTTCCGATCTTTTCGAGGAGAAAATCAATAAACACCCGAACCTTTGACGTGAGAACGTTCGACTTCGGGTAAACGAGCCAGATTGCCGATTGGTCCCGGACCTCGTAATCGGGCAGCACACGCACGAGCGAGCCGTCACTGATCTGTGGATGGACGCTCCAAAGCGAGTTCATCGAGATACCGGCACCGGCGCAGGTGGCAATGCGCATGCTTGCACCGTCGTCACATACGATCCGGTTCTCCGCGTCCGGTGGTGGAAACGTGCAGGCAGGTTTGTCTGTCGATGCCTCCAGTTTTCTGGGACGACTATCCATGAAGGCCAGTATCTGATGGTTTGTTAGATCCTCGGGCACGGTCGGCGTCCCATACCTTGCCAAGTAGTCTGGCGACGCACAGAGAATGCGACGGTCGCTGGCCAATTTCCGCGCCTTAAGACTGCTGTCCTCGATAGCATAGTTGCGGAGCGCCAGGTCAAATCCACCTTCAATCAAGTTCATCTGTGTGTCGGACAGCTTTAGCTCGAGGTTCACACGCGGATACCGCGTGATGAACTCGGGCAGGATCGGTGCGATGTACATTTGCACGAACGTGCTTGATGCGGCGAACCGCAACGTCCCTTGTACTTCCGCGCTGCCATGACCCAATACAGCCAGACCAGCATCGACCTGGGCCAGGACCTCTTTGGCAAAGGGAAGAAACTCCGCACCTTCGCGCGACAGCGACACTCTTCGTGTCGATCGATGCAGCAAATCTGCACCGATCTGAGTCTCCAACTTGGACAACCGTGCGCCGGCGACCGCTGGAGATAGTCCAAGTTGGCGTCCGGCCGCGCTGATGTTCAGCGTTTCAGCGGCGATCACAAAGAGCCGTAGGCCTTCGGTATCCATGGCAATTATATCCAATATCTAAAAACAGTTCCAATTCTTGATCAATTTATATCGACTATTCAATTGAATATATGCCTGTTCGATCGCTTGAGTGACAGCTCTTGCAGAAAGAACATTCGGGATGTGGGCAGATGTCTGAGTCAGCAATCGTCAACTATCACATCAAGAGTGCGGACAATCAGGCGTTCCATTTCGACGTCGATGGCATCGTGGGCAATCTCGTGTCACCGGAACTTCTACCGACGCGGATCAGCGTAACGGACGTACGGAACAACCGATCCAGCATCAACTTTGAAACCGACAGCATAACGTTCGAGCGTCATGCTTCACGGATCGAGGACTACTCGGATCCCTCGGACTGGAGGGATACGTACGACACCGAGTTGAAGCTCCTCCTGGAAGACCGCATCGGCGCCAAAGACGTCATTGTCTTCGACCACACTGTACGGATCGATGCGCTGGATGCGGAACGCAGACCGGCACGCAACGTCCACACGGACTATAGCCGGGCCGGCGCGGAGCAACGCCTGATCGACATCGTCGGCGAAGACCGCGCTCGCGCGTTCCGTGCCGGCCACTACGCTTTCGTCAACGTTTGGCGTCCTATTGAACATCCGATCTTGACCTCTCCGTTGGGGTTCATTCGTCCCCGATCCATGGCCGACGACGATTGGATGACGATCGAGCTCATCTATCCCGACCGGGTCGGCCAGATCCTCGGTGTCGCAGCAAATCACAATCACGACTGGTTCTACATGTCCCGAATGACGCCGACGGATGTCGCGATCTTTAACATCTATGACAATGCTGGTCGGCCGTTCCTGGGGCACAGCGCACTCGACATGGCAGACGCCATCGATGTCACCGCGCCGAGAAAGAGCATCGAGAGCCGCACTCTGGTTCGGTATCGGTAACGGCGCGATTGATCATGCCCGAGATCAGCGAGAGGCCCCAGGCAGTTAGCAAAGATTCTCTACCGCATCGAGTCTCTAGGAGAACAGATATGACCAAAACCGTATTGCTGACCGGCGGGACCGACGGCATCGGACTCGAGACGGCAAAACTGCTGGTCGCGGAAGGCCACAAGCTACTACTGCATGGCCGCAGCGAGTCCAAACTTTCGCAAGCCAAAGAAGAACTCTCGACGATAGCTCGCGGCGATGCCGTGCAGACCTATCGTGCAGACCTCTCAATATTGTCAGAAGTGAAAGCCCTGGCCGCCGACGTCAAAAGAGATCATCCGCAGATAGATGTCCTCATCAACAATGCGGGGGTTTTCAAGGTGCCGAACACGACGACCGGCGGGGGCTACGATGTCCGGTTCATCGTCAACATGGTCGCCCCCTATCTCCTCACACAGGAACTGTCGTCTCTGTTCCATGAAGATAGCCGGGTCGTCAATCTCTCGTCCGCGGCGCAGGCTCCAGTCGATGTGAATGCCTTTGTCGACAGGCAACCGCTGGCCGACAGCGACGCCTATGCCCAAAGCAAGCTTGGCATCACCATGTGGTCGTTCCATTTGGCGCGGTCATTGGGAGAGGCCGGACCGTCATTCATTGCGGTGAACCCGGCGTCGTTCCTCGGGAGCAAAATGGTCAAGGATGCTTACGGTACGAGCGGCAATGACCTCTCAATTGGCGCAGACATCCTGTTTAGGGCCGCGCTGAGCGACGAGTTCGCGGGATCCTCAGGTCGCTACTACGACAATGACCGCCGACAGTTTGCTGATCCCCATCCCGACGCACTCGATCCGGATGGGAACGCGGCCCTTGTGACCGCGATCGAGCAGGTCATTTCCGAGTTGGGCGGCTGAACAGCCTCATCAGACGTCAATCCTGACACCAGCCATCGAAAGAAGAAGCCATGAAGTACGAAGGATTCACCACATTCACGACCGAACAATCGGACGGCATTTTGACCGTCACGTTCAACTTCGGCACTGTCAACGTTCAAGGCCAGGAGATGCTGGCCGACTTGAATAGCCTCGCTATGCGTCTCGAACGGGACCGTGAGACGAAAGTCGTCGTCTTTCAGTCAGCCAACCCGGAAATCTGGGTCTGTCACTATGACACCGAGCTTTTGAAGGATATGTCCGACGAAGCTGTATCGCGCGAAGAAGCCGAGCTACTCGACCTGCAGGCTGTCTGTGAGCGGATCAGTAGAGTACCGCAAGCGACCATTGCCAAACTGGAAGGCTTCGCGCGTGGTGGCGGGCACGAGTTGGCGCTCGCACTCGATATGCGCTTTGCCGCTCGCGGCAAGTTCAAGTTCATGCAAATGGAAGTCGCCATGGGTATTCTGCCTTGTGGCGGCGGCGCGTCGCGGATGGCGCGGCAAACCGGATTGGGCCGCGCGCTCGAAATCATCCTCAGCGCCCGCGACTTCGATGCCGACGAGGCAGAAGCCATGGGCACAATCAACAAGGCGTTGGAGCCCGATGAGATCGGCGACTACGTGGACAATCTGGCGAAGCGCATAGCCCGGTTCCCGGCCGCATCGATCAACGCGTGCAAACAGATGGTCTATGAGTCCATCGACAAGCCCATTGATGAGGCGCTAAAGGCCGAAGCCTACTGGCTCTACCAGGCGACGAGCAAAACACCTGCCCTTAAGCGTTTCACGATTGCTGATGAGCAAGGCCTTGAGCATGACATCGAAAACCAGAGGAACTGGAACGAGCTTGTCATGAAAGTACAGGAGATCACCGGTTAGGCTTCGTGAACTCTGCGGCATCGGCGGCCCAAACAAGATACCTGGCTGTGTGATGTGGGTTGGTTCAATGATGGCTGTGAGCACGCAAATTGGCCGACTCTGAAGAGTTCCATACTCGAGCGTTGAGTGGGCGTCGAACCGACACGGATGACCCCTCTATTCGGCATAGAACGAGAAAGAGGTTTCAGTACCGCGAGGCTTCGCCAGCGCTCGACAGGTTGCTCTGGTTGTTGCCAGGTATTGCCGAGCTGTGCCCCAAACCAATCACATAGGAAGAAAAATCTGGCTTCTGAACGGAAGCCAAGTCGTTGAATAGTAAGACGCTATGGAGAGGGGCCGGAACGCCGATTTACGTTGATCATCGTAGGGGCCATGGCTCAACCGTCGAAGACGCTCCGCGTCTTCTGCCGGCCTCGCCCCCAGGTGCGCCCACCACCCAAGGCCATTCAAACATTGCGATCTGACACGGGGTCGCTGGCTCGACCCGCCAAGCCGCTTGGCGGCCAGTCGCGGTCTCGCTCCCGTGTGCGCCAATCATCGAGTGCTTGCAGATATTGTCCTTTTATCGGGGCGACGTTCGTCCAGGCGCGTTCTCTGCCGATGTCCATCGGGAGCTTCTGGCAACACGTTCGAGCTCGCGGTCTTTACAATTCTTTACGTTCGAGACAAATCGACTGAACGTTTGTGATCCACATTGCCGTCCCGAACCGAACGAGGTCGACGGCAATCGATTGGCGCGCATTAAAAGCATGCGGCAGCAATGTGGATCACATAGCAGTCCTAGCGCTGATTCTCTCGCCGCTCGTGCTCTCAACACCTATCAGGGCAGGTCATCACCGGCCCTCTCAGCACTCCACCTTAGGCACTCGCGCAAGGAAGGCTCGATCATGAAGTTTGTTGTGTTTGCGCTGTTCAGTTTCGCGTTTCTTGTCATCTCGCCGATACGCGCGCCCGCACAGATGACCGCCGGTGGTGACGATTCAGGTGAGATTGTTTTCGCTCAGGAACCGGTTGAGCCGGAGGACGGTGACTGGGATGTCGTTCTGGGTGCCGTCACCACGTATGGGCCAAAATACCTGGGGTCAGATGAGCAAGAGTTCGGCGTGTTTCCCGTCGTCGACATTGTCTGGGACGACTCGATCTACTTGAACATGAGGAACGGGCTTGGAGCGTACGTCTATAGCGACAAGACGCTACGCATCGGCGGTGGAATAGGATACGCGTTTGGCAGAGATGAGGACGATCTGGATGGTCTGGACGGATTCGGCGACGTCGACGGGGGAGCCGCACTTGTCGGTACCTTGGAGTACAATTTTCTGGGTGCGATACGGATACCGGGTCTTTCGGTCGGTTCGAGGCTTCAGTATCAATTCACCGGCGACGAAGGCCTTTTATTCGAGACAGATATTGGCTACAGGTTCGCCGTAACAGACATGTTCTTCGTTCGACCATCGGCTGGAATCGCAGTCGCCGATGGCGACTACATGCAGAGCCAATTTGGTGTGAGTTCGAGTCAGTCCGCGGGGAGCGGCTTGCCGGTTTACAGCCCGGGAGCCGGAGTAAGGTCCGTTGGTTCGACCCTTGGGATGTCATACTTGCTGACAGACAACCTTAGCCTTCGCGGCGCGGTAATCTACCAACGACTGGTTGGCGATGCCGCAGACAGCCCTCTGGTCCAAAATGAAAACCAAGTGACGGGACTACTTGGATTGACCTATGACTTCTAGCCGCCGACAGAGAACGACCCAGGAGCACTGAGAACTTCGGTGACAGACAGCAAGACCGCCGATGCGCGCAATGACTCTAGTGGGGGAGATCTTGTCTCACCCATTGACCGCGATCGTGCCTCTCAGGGCGAAATCCTGTTGATTGACGATGACGCGAAGCTGGCCGGCATGATCCGAGACTATCTGCGGGATCACGGATTTTCCGTGTCAATCGCAGCGACAGGCACCGATGGACTTCGCATGCAGCGCACCCAGACCATCGATGCCGTGATCCTGGATCTCATGCTGCCTGACATTGACGGTTTGGAAATTTGCAAGGCGCTGCGAAGCTTCGACAACACGCCGATACTGATGCTCACCGCCAAGGGAGATCCCATGGACCGTGTTGTCGGACTGGAAGTTGGCGCCGATGACTATCTGCCGAAGCCATTCGAACCAAGAGAGTTGCTGGCGCGGCTGCGGGCGCTGCTAAGGCGCAGCAAGAGTGGTGGTTCGGTCAACCTGGAACGCCACGGCCGCTTGGAGATTGATCGCGATGCCATGGAGGCGCGGATCGATGGACGGCGTTGTGATCTCACCGCCTTTCAATTCCAGCTACTCGATCTGCTCTCGCAGGGCATGGGACGTGTCCAGACGCGAGACTA
This sequence comes from Pseudomonadota bacterium, assembly GCA_039028155.1. Taxonomy (NCBI): domain Bacteria; kingdom Pseudomonadati; phylum Pseudomonadota; species Pseudomonadota bacterium. Next base: position 43,743 of record JBCCIS010000035.1, on the reverse strand, counting down.
TCTTATGAACAGACTAAAGGGCACGAACGCTGGTGCGTTTGACAGATCGATCGACGTCCATATCTCCCGCATTCGCGCGGAGATCGAAGATGATCCCAAGCACCCGCGTCGCGTGATTACGGTAAGGGGCGCCGGTTACGTGTTCGCCCGTACGCAGGACTGATCTGATGTTCAGACGCTATCTCTACATGCAGATTTGCATGGTCGTCGTGGCCGGCTTGCTTGTCTTCGCCGTTGCTGGGTCTTTGCTTTGGAGTATGGTCGGTCACGAGGAGTACAACGGTGCGGTTTTTGACAAGAGTTCCGACCTCGCCACATTGCTTTTGCCGCCGCCGGATTCGACACGCGATGAACAAGCAAAGGCGATTCAAGAGATTGCCAGGATACTCGAGCTCGACATTACTCTTTGGAGCGAGGACCGGCAGCTCATCGCTGCGAGCGGGCCGGTCAACGAACCCGCTGTCGATCAGCTCTCAAAACGAGAATGGATCGCAACCGAAGGAGAGACCTACTGGACAACGGTCTTATCGGACGGTCGATGGGTTGTCGTAGACCTGGACCGCATTGCTGTCCCCAGCGATCGAACGAGCGTTGCGATCATCTTGGTCGTCTTGGCCGTTCTTATTGCGGTTATCATGCTTCCATTCGCCCGAAGGTTGACGCGCCGGTTGGAGAGCCTTCAACAGCAAGTGGTCCGCATTGGGCAAGGCGATCTGAAGGCTCGGGTTGATGTCCGCGGGACCGATGAAATCGCACTTCTCGCGCACAGCTTTAACGAGTCTGCCGACAGGATCGAAGAACTGGTCAACGCGCAACGCATGCTACTTGCGAACACCTCTCACGAATTGAGGACACCTCTGGCTCGCATTCGTCTCGGTATCGAGATGATCCAGAAGGTCGATGATCCGTACAGGCGATTGGCCCTTCAGGACGACATTAAGGAGTTGGACAAGCTCATAGACGAGCTGATTTTGATGACACGACTTGATTCGGGATTCGCGCATGGCGACTTTGAACCTGTAGACCTTGTCGCGCTTGTGGCGGAGGAGTGCGCTCGCTATCCCGATTGCGCGTTTGTTGGTAAGGTCTCGGAAATCTCCGGGGACTTTCGCATGCTGCAGCACCTGGTCCGAAATCTGGTTGATAACGCCCAAGTTCATGGCGCGTCGCCGGTCAGGGTCGTGCTCGAACAGCACGGCGAGCGCGTTGACCTGATCGTCTCCGACGGGGGACCAGGCATTCCAGCTTCTGAACAAAGCAAGGTTTTCGAGCCATTTTACCGTGCTGCTGATAAGCAGAACGTTCCCGGATACGGTCTCGGCTTGCCCATGGTGAGCAGAATTGCGGAAATTCACCAAGCGACAATCTCGGTCCGGAACCGTCCTCGATCCGAGGTCAGGGTCTCCTTTCCAGCGAGCACGACGGCCGCGTACAGCACGCACGATCACACTGCGCCGGTGCCGAGGCCGATCGAAGTTCCCTCACCCAGCTAGGCACAAGCCAAACAGACGCGCGCACGCGCGACCTCTCTCGGTTCAGGCGTTGCGGATCCTTACGCACCGGTACTGCGGCGAAACTGCGCCAGGCCGTTCTACAGATCGAAGCACATGCACCTTTCGAGATCGTCACGGCATCACTGAAGGCAATGCCTGCTTTGTGCGAGCGCTTGATCCTTGACCGATAAGTTATCCCGCGTGCTAGGGCGGAAGGATAGCCAGCGCAATCGCTGCAGCGATCATGCAGCAGCCGCCAATTCGTTCGGTCCAGACTTTATGAGATCGCGCAAAACGAACGGCGAACCAAACGGCGACGAGGCCATAAGCTGTCAGAAACATCATATCCATGACGATGTAGGTGCCCGACAAAATCAGAAACTGCGGCCAGAACTCAATGTCGGCCGTGATGAACTGGGGAAAAAACGCCGCGAAAAAACCAATCTCCTTCGGGTTTGCCGCCGAGGTCAACAACCCCTGCATCCAGAGTTTGTACAGCGGAACTTTTGGCCGGGGTTCATCGAGTTCCGACGCTCTTGCATTCGCATCGCGTATCATACGAATGCCGAGCCAAACCAGATAAGCGACGCCTCCCCACTTGATGACCAAGAACGCATCGCCCCATGCGGCAACAAGTGCGACCATGCCCAAGCCCACAATAATCATTTGAACGACATTGGCCGAAATGTCGCCCATGGCCGTAGACAGTGCGCGCCGAAAACCATGGGTGCTGCTGTTTGAGAACATGAGGAAATGGGTCGGGCCTGGTGTGACCATCAAAACAAAGACCGTCACGACGTACAGGACCCAGATGTTCATCGACACGAGGCTTATCTCCAACGGCTCGTTTACATTACCATTCCCTCAAGTCTTCGGAAGCGCCGAGCAGAAAAGCAGAGGTCGGGTTGGTCCATGCATCGCGCCGGGATTTCATGAGTCCGCATGAAGTACGACCGGGTCCCTCAAGGTGTGCTTGAGCGGCACGCCTTTGAGTGTGGTGAAGTCCTCTCGGTCCGAAACTCCCTGAACCGAGATCAGAGTCTCTTTTTCAGTGAGCACGAAAGCTGAGCGGAGCACTCGGGACCGCACTGAGTTGCTGCCGCAGCGGATTGCTGCCCCGGCATCCCCGTAGAAGCAAGCTCAATGGCTTTACGCAACGGTCACACCTGTCGACTTGCTGGCCCGGCCCGCCAAGCCGCGCTCCGCCTAATCGGGCGCGTTTTCGGTGTGGGGCATGCGCCAGATAACGACAAAGGCGAGTATGGCGGCCGCAATCAGATAGAGCGCCGGCGACAGCTGCAGATGGGTTTTGTCGATCAGAAAGGTTGCGACAAGCGGTGATGTGCCGCCGAAGATGGCGAGGGGAATGTTGTAGCCGATCGAGTAGCCGGTTACGCGAACCGAGCTTGGGAACTGCGCGATCATCGTCGCCATCAACGGCGCGAAGAAAAAGGCGAGCGCGACGGTAAGACCGAATTGCCCAATCATGACGAGTGTCAGATTGTCGTGGCTTAAGAGCCAGAAGAGAGGGAGACCGGCCAGCGCGGTCAGGCCCGTGCCGAAGAGCATGACACTCTTCCTGCTCGTCTTGTCCGCAAGAAAGGCGATCGGCGGCAACAAGGCCATGTAGAGAACCATCGTGAGTGTGTTCATCCCCAGGGCATCGGGTTCCGAAAGGCCGCTATAGGTCTGCAGATACGTGGTGAGATAAACGAACACCATGTAGAAGCTGACGCCGTTCAACGTGTTGCACGCTATCGTGCGCAGCAGAGCCGTGCGGTGGTGGCGAAAGATCTCAACGACGGGAATGTCCGTGGGACCGTAGGGCGACAGAGGCCGATCGCTTGCGTAGGCCGTGTTGCGTCGGCGGATCGTGAAACCGGTGATGCCGACGACAAGGCCGAACAGGAACGGTATGCGCCACCCCCAAGTTGCCAGGTCGTCATCGGGCAGAAGGCTTGTGGCCAGGGTTGCGACACCGGACCCCATCAGGATGCCGAGTGCGACGCCGACAAGAGCCCATGAAACGACAAAAGCGCGCCTGTTCTTCGGCGCGATTTCATAAAGGTAGACAGACGACCCGGTGTATTCGCCGCCGACGGAAAGACCCTGCAGGAGGCGGAGCAGGGTCAGGGCGATCGGTGCCGCTATGCCGATGGATTCGTAGGTCGGCAACACACCAATCAGCGTCGTTGGAATGGCCATCAAGGCAACCGAGAGAATCAGCGCCTTGCGGCGGCCCGCCTTATCGGCGACGTGGCCGAGAAACACGCTGCCCAATGGCCGCATAAGAAAGCCCGCCGCGAACACACCGAACGCGCTGATCAGGCTGACATGCGGGTCATCACTGGGAAAGAACTGTCGCCCGATCACCGGTGCGAAGAAGCCGTAGACGGCAAAGTCATACCACTCGAGCGTGTTGCCGACCGATCCGGCGATGATTCGCCTGGTGCTGGCCTCACCCGTTTTCATGTCACCCCATATCCGCTCGACTGGTTACCATTCCGGAAAGCACGACCCCTTGTCAAACTTGTGTCTCGCGAGCGGAGCTGCCCAATCGCAAGAAAGACCGCTATGCGGTTCTTCCCTCGTTCAGATGAAGGAGCCAACGAGATGCCCGCTCTTCGCGACAAGCCGTCACGGACCGCCGCCTCGACGGCATAGATATCGCTGCGCACCGCCGCTAATCTCGTTGACGACAGACGTGATAAAAGGAACACGAAGCATCGTCGCCCGATTGGCTGCTGATGCGCTCGGGTAGGGAGCCCGGTGCCATGATCAAACACACAAGGCGCCATGTCTTGGGTTTTGTTTCCGCCGCCGGTGGATCGCTGTTGGCTGGACCGCGCGCGGTCTTCGGTCAAACGTCACCGCGGCATGTGCCGGTCGCCGTCGTCGGTGGCGGCGTGGCCGGACTGTTCGCGGCGGTGCGTCTGCGCAAGGAGGGCCAGCAGGATGTCGCGTTGTTTGAAAGCAGCGACCGCCTGGGCGGGCGCCTGCTTTCGGTCAAGATTCCCGGCCTTGACGGGTTGGTCGCCGAGGTCGGCGGCATGCGCTTTACCAATCTGGATAAGAATCTGCTGAAGCTGATCGAGAGTTACATCGGCACCGATCAGCTTGCCCCCTTCGATTACCCCACGAGATTCTGGCACCTGCGGGGCCAAAAATTGACGAGCCTGGATGATCCCGAGAGCCTGCCCTATCACCTGGACCCGGAGGAAGCCGACATCGTGCGCGCCGGCAAAAACCTCTTGGTCGAGACCTTGGATCAGTATCGGCGCGATGCGCAGACTAGCGGCCAAATGGACCGCGGCCTCTGGCAGTATCTTCTCGAAACGCGCAGCAAGGAGGCCTACAACTTCATCTCCGACAGCCTGGGCTATTACACGCCGGTCCGAAACTGGAACCTCAGCCAAATCGTGCCCTGGTTCAACGCCGACTTCCGTCCGGGCATCAGCTATCACGTGTTGAAGGGCGGCTACGAGCGGCTGCCCCATGCTCTGTCACAAGATTTCATCAGCCTGGGTGGCGGACTGCATCTGGAGCATCGGTTGCGGAGCCTGCATCGCCGCGCCGACGGAATCTGGGTGCTGGACTTCGAAACCCCGGACGGCGCGCAGCGAGTGACCGCAGAAAAAGTCATCCTCGCCTTACCGCGCTTGGCGATCGAGCGGCTTGATGTCGAGAGCGACCCCTTGCGCGACGCTGACTTTCGCGCGGCCCTGGCCACCGTGAACTCGATTCCGCTCTCCAAGGTTCACTTCGCCTTCAAGGACGCCTGGTGGGAGAAGCTGGGCTTTACCACCGGCCGGGCGATCACCGATCTGCCCTTACGTCAGGCCTACTACTGGGGAAAGGATCCCGAGAGCGGCCATGGCCTGATGATGGCCAGCTATCATGACGGTCGGGCTCTCTCATTCTGGCAGGAACTGGCGGGTGGCCCGCGCTACGGCGATCTGGAATGGCTCGCCGGGGCCGAGGGCCCGGACGGTCAGCCCTTGGCTCCTTCCATGGCGCGCTGGCTGCCTGCTTCGCGCCTGCTGGTGGAGGAAACCATGCGCCAGCTGGAGGTGCTGCACGGGCCCGGCGTGGTGAGCGCCCCCTATGCCGCCACCCACATGAACTGGGGTGTCGCACCGTGGGGTGCCGCCTATCACCTGTGGACGATCGGTGTCGATGCCGCCGAGACCATCGCTTACATGCAACAGCCAATGCCGAACCTGCACGTCTGCGGCGAGGCCTGGTCCGTCGCCCAGGGCTGGGTCGAAGGCGCCATCGAAACGACAGACTCGATGCTGCAGGCGAAGTTCGGGCTGCCGGCCTATGCATGACGGCGTCGCCAACCGCCCCTTGGTGCATTGCCATCCGTGCGACAGCCCGGCGCGGGTCGACGTGTTTGCGCCGCAGGGTCGGTGGTGAACGCTGGGCGGGATTTGTACGGGCACGAATGTTATTGAGAGAACAGAAACTTGGGAGATCCAAAATGAACTATGTGACGCGTCGGTTTTTCGTCTTTTCGATTGCTGCTGTTGTGTCGATTGTATCGCTGGCCGCCAGTGCCGAGACGGCGTCGGCCGACGAGGTCGGGGAGCTCGGCGTGCAAGGCATATCCGATGCCGAGACCGAGGCCATCAAACAGGTCATTGTCGCGACGGCGAATGACCTGGCGAAAGGTGATTTTGCCGCCTATGCCCAGTACTGGGTCGAAGGCGGCGTCCTGATGCCGATGAACCATCCGCGTCTGGTTGGCCGCGAGAACATCGTCAAGTTTGTTGAGGCGAACTATACGAAGGGTACGGAAGTCACGTTTTCGGATTGGGAGTTCGCAGGGCGTGACGACCTCGCGGTAGTCACGAACAACGCCCACTTCATGCCGGGCGACAGCGGTGAAGTTCAAAAAGTCGACCAGATCATCGTGATGCGTAAGCAGGACGATGGCCAATGGATGGTCCAGGCGGCGATCTGGGCGCTCACGACCGCAAAGTGATCGTTGCCCGCCGCTAGCGTCAGTTCAGAGAAGCTGCGAAAGCGCATTGACACGGTGGGCCCGCCGGGCCCATGGACACGTGCGCCGAAAGCAATCCGTCCGATAATGAATGGCTCAGTTGGAGGCGGGGCGGCGTGCCAGCTGCGCTTTCGCAACACCAGAGGGGCACCATGACGAAGCAAGGCCATTGCCTGTGCGGCAAGACACGGTGGGCGTTTGACGGTCCGGTGACATGGGCGTGCTATTGCCACTGCGATGATTGCCGGCGTAACTGCGCGGCACCCCTGGTGGCGTGGCTCGGCGTGCCACTAAGAAACTTCCGATGGTTGGGTGACGCGCCGAAGACGCTGGAGAGTTCCAAAGGCGTCAGGCGGCACTTCTGCGCGACCTGCGGTTCGCCGATGGGATTCGAAGCCGATCATTACCCCGGCGGCATGCATCTTTATGCTGCCTCCCTGGATGACCCGGAAGACTTCGAACCGGCGTTCCACGTCAACTGGGAGAGCAAGCTGCCGTGGCTTCGGATCGACGACGATCTTCCGAAGTACGAGGGCACGTTGCTTCACGCGCCGGACGAGCTGAGGGATTATGAAACATCGTAAGTCCCGGTAGCTGCGGGAGAGCGTTTGTCTATCTACAGGCCGCCCTTCCGTAGCAGGTTACCAAGAGTTTACTGGCTGACATTCCATGCCGCGGTTAGCACGTCTCTTCCCGCATCACCGGCCGCGCCGGCGCCGGGGCATGCAAAGAACCATCAGGAGGATCGAGCGAGACCATGACAAGCACCAAAGTTCAGGCGGGATCGATGTTTCCGGCGATTGCCGCGCGTAGTCTTGACGGCCAGGAGATCGATATCGGCTCACCCACCGGTGACAACGATTGGATGATGGTCGTGGTCTACCGGGGGCGGCACTGCCCGATGTGCACGAAGTATCTGAACACGTTGGAGGATTACCGGCAGCAGTTGCGCGACATCAATGTCGATCTGGTAGCCGTGTCGGCGGACAGCGCGGAACAGTTGACCGGGCACCTGGAGAAGTTGAACGTGACGTTCCCGCTGTTGTATGGCCTGAGCATCGAACAAATGCAGGCGCTGGGCCTCTATATCTCGCACCCGCGCTCGGAGCAGGAGACCGATCATCCGTTCGCGGAACCTGGTCTTTTTGTCGTCAACGCGGATCGCCAGGTGCAGGTGGTCGATCTGTCGAACAATCCGTTTGTGCGGCCCGAACTGGACGCGCTGACGTCCGGCCTTGCCTGGATCCGAAACCCCGACAACAGCTATCCGATCAGAGGCACGTTCGAAGCGGCGTCGTAACCACCCAGGCGGGCGGCGCTGCGACAGCGCCTATTCCTCGAGGTCGCGTTCGGCCTTTTCGCGTTCGACGGCGCGCATGCGAACCGCGATCACGCAATCGAGGAGAAACCACACGATGACCGGCGGTACGCAGACGAGTGCCGCCAAACCGTAGCGGGCCGTCCCGTCGCCGGTGAATATCTGTGCCGCCACGACGACGGAAACGCCGGCAACCAGGATGTGCGCGAACCCCAGGGCCGGGACCTTGGTGCTGTGCAGCAAGCCGGAAGCAAATCGAACGAGGATGAAACTCAATACGGTCACGACCGCGTAGAAGGTCCAAAGGTCAACCCGGTCCGTTGGAACGTCCATGTCTGGTCTCATCTGGGGCCGGCGGTTCAAACCGGCTGCCGATCACTCGTCGTTCAACGAAGGCGCCAGTATCGGCGACGTCCAGAGCTTACTCAACCATTGATGGCAGTGGGCGAAGGCAGAGATTGGCGTGGGGCAACGGGTCACGTTTGCCGAGTAACGAGCCTGTCGGCGACGGCGATGGCGAGTGCGGTGCCCGTGAGCGTCGGATTGACGGTGAGGCGGGTCGGGATCAGGCCGTTGGTCGCCAGGCGCAGGTTGTCGAAACCCCAGACGCGGCCCTGGTAATCGGCGACGCCGGTGCCGTCGTCGGACGCGCTCATGCGGGTCGTCCCCGTCATGTGGGCAAAGCCGAAGGGCATCCAGATGGGTTCGCAGCCGGCGCGGTAGCGCCCGAGCGTGGCGGTGATCCGGTCGGCGTCGGCGCGGGCGCCGTCCAGCCGCGCGTTGTCGGCCGGCGATAGCGGCACGTGGAATGTCGGCCGGCTGTCGGCGTCGAATGCGATGCCGTTCTCCTCGACAGGGTCGACCGGACAGATGCCCTGGATTTCGACGAGGCGGTTGGGGTCGACCGTGTCGTCAGGCGCTTCGGGCTGGAATGGCGAGACGTCGCGCAGCACGAGCGAATACCAGTCGGCTGCCGCGCTGGGCGGTATCTGCAGTCGCGGTTCGCGGTCCGCCTCACCCGGCGCGGCGCAGAGATCGGCGTCCAGCACCAGTTGGGCCACCAGGATCGGATGATAGGAAAGCCAGCGGCCCAGCGCCTTAGGCCGGATGCCCGAGCGGTGCAGCAACTGCGGCGTGCCGATGGCGCCGGCCGCGACAATCACCTCCGGCGCTTCGATCGTCTTGCCGCCGGCCACGACGCCGGTGACCTTAGCGTCCTTGTGGAGAAGGGTCTCGACGGGGGCTTCGATGACCTGGACCCGCTTTGATGCTTCCACCGAAGCCGCCAGGGTGTCGTAGGGCGCGGTGAAGTGCAGAAAACCGTCGCCATCGAACGTCGCGGCGACGGGCAGGGTCTCAATCGAGCGGCCATCGGGCGCCAGCGCGCCGCCAAGCCTGTCTTTGATCCGTTGCTGGCGCGTCGATTCGTCAAACGGCGCGGCGTGCACATCCAGATAGGCTTCGGCATGGCCGTAGTAGGTCGCCCACTCATCGGGCGTGAGGGCGCCCCACAGTGCGTCACCGCGCGGGCACAGATTGGTCCAGATGACGCCCTGGCCGCCGCGCGCCGGCGTGACGGCGGCGCCGGGTAGATTGTCGCGTGGCACCGTGTCGTCGAAAAAATCTAGATGCGCGGTGGCGACCTCCAGATAGGCGTCGGGATCGGTGTGGAAGCGCGCGGCGTTGCGGGTGTGAGAGCCTGCGGGGTCGGAGATCGCCGGGCCCTGCTCGATGATCAGGACATTGAGACCGTGTTCGCCAAGCCGGCGCGCGGCCGCTGTGCCGAGCGGGCCGCTGCCGACAATCACCACATCAACATCTGACGGCATGATTTCCTCGCGTTCTTGGTGTAACGATCGGGCGCCGTCCTTAGTCGGCGGCGATCACCGCCTCGCCCTTGGTCTGGGTGCGCCACATGAAACGGTCAAGGCTCTCGTCAACAGGAAATCGTTTGTGCAGCAGCATGCGGTTATCCCAGACGACAACCTCGCCCTCGCGCCAGTGATGGCGATAGCAGAAGGCATCCTGGGTCGCGTGCGCCCACAGGGCGTCGATCAGCGCCTCGCTTTCGGAAAGTGGCATGTCGACGACATAGGCGTTGGTGCGCCGTCCCAGGAACAAGGCTTCCTCGCCGGTGCTGGGAACGGCGCGCAGGATCGGATGGATGGCGCCCTCGGCCTCGATGGGTGAGGCGGGCACCGTCATGCCGGGGCGCAGCGTGCCGTTGCTGCTGTAAGTGGAATCGTGTTTCAGCCGACGGCCCTCGATCTGGCGGCGCAGATTATCGGGCAGATGGCGCGCCGCCATGACCTGACTGCAGAAACCGGTATCGCCGCCATCAGTTGGAATGCGGCGCGCGTGCAACAGGCTGAACGTGGGCGGCACGTCAATGTACGACATGTCGGTGTGCCATTCCCATTCCCCGAAGAAATTGGGGTCGGTCGCCACGCGTTTGAGCGTCGCGGGATTAAGATTGCCGATATAGGAGATGAACGGGTCCTCGCCGCGGGCGCGTACTGCTTCGAGTTGGTCCTCGATCGACTGGTCTTCCTCGCCGGGCAGGGCGCGCTTGCCGATGCCGTTGACGACCCCCGGCGCATACTCGTTGTCGCCGAATATGGCGGTCAGCGCGTGCAGCTCCTCGCGCTCCAGCAGCCGGTCGAAGCGGAAGCACAAGAGGCCGTGGGCGGCCTTGTAGGCCCGCCATATCGCCGTTTCCTGGTCTTCGGTGATCGCCCCCGCGTCAAGGCCGCGCACCGCCGCGCCAAAGGCCGCACCGTTAAGCGGTTCAAAGGTGAGTCCCGCCCTGTCACCGTCGACTGACGGTGCCGGTGGGTTGGCTTGCGTGCTGGTCGCCATGACGCCTCCTTCGGGCTTCATGGCGCCAGCTTATCGCGCCGGGCCGGAACGTGGTAGGGGGAGGGCGAAGGCGGCGCGGTCACCGATGCGACAAAGGTTGGGCTTCCCGGACCGAAGGGTTTAAAACACCCGCCTGTCGTCCATCCAGCACCTGAGCAAGGTTACTCTGCCATGAAACGCAATCTTCCCTGGTTCATCATCGGCGCGCTTGTCGTGGTTGTGGCGGTGTTGGGCTATATCATCTACGAAAATGAGCAGCGCTCCTCCGGCATCAACATCGATGTCGGCGGTGACAATCTGTCCATCGAGACGGACTGACGCGGCGCCGGTGCCGGCGCCGCGCATAGTGTCTCACTGCAGGCTGAAGCGCGTCTTGATGGTGTCGAAGTAAGCGGCGTCATCAAGCGCCTGCCGCTCGCCGATAAAATCCTCGGCGCCGCCGGCTGCCAGATACCGCATCTGGTCGGAGCCGTCGGTGACGGCTTGCCAGATCACCTCGGCCACCTCGCGCGCCGGCGATGCCTGGCCCATGATGGTGCCAACCGCCGTCATGACACGGTCCACCGTCGCCTGATACTCGACGAGCGATTCATCGTTGTTGAAGTCGAAGGAGCGGCCGCCGAAATCGGTCTCGATGGCGCCGGGCTGGATGATCTTGACCTTGATGCCGAGCGGCGCGAGTTCGTAGTGCAGCGCTTCCGACATGCCTTCGACGGCAAACTTGGTGCCGTGATAGAGCGTGCCGAGTGGCATCGTGATCTTGCCGCCGACCGAGGAGACGTTGACGATGGTGCCGGACTGTTGGGCGCGGAAGAGCGGCAGGACCGCCTTGGTCACCTCGATCAGGCCGATGACGTTGGTGTCGAACTGGCGTCGGACGCTTTCCATGGGAAACGCTTCCAATGGACCGAACGCGCCGTAGCCCGCGTTGTTGAGCAGGGCGTCGATGCCGCCGAAGCGCTCGACGCCGGCCTTGACGGCAGTCTCGATCGAGGTGGAGTCCGTGACGTCCAGGCGGGCGACCAGTACGTTGTCGAGCTCGGCCAGATCCTGGCCGGCATCGGTGTTGCGCATGGTGGCGATGACGTTCCAGCCCTGTTCCTGAAAGTACCGGGCGGTGGCCTTGCCGATGCCCGAGGAGGCGCCGGTGACGAGGATGGTATGTGGCATGATTGGTGTCCTTTTCGCGTTGAGGCGTGCGAGTGGAGGGTTGACGGAGACGGACCAGGGATACAACAACACGACAAAAAACGTCGCTTTGTCTAAATTGACATTCGGCGCGGAATGTCAACCCTGACCCGGCAAGAAAAAGACGAGTCGATGGACGAAAAACAGACCAACATCGTTGAGGCCGCGATCCGCGTGATCTCACGCTATGGCGTCAAACGCACGACCATGCAGGACATCGCGGATGAGGCAGGCATTGTGCGCCAGACGCTCTACAACACCTATCGCAGCAAGGAAGATGTCCTGCGCGCGACGATCGAGTACTTCGCCGAGACCGCCTTGACGGCGGTGCGGGCCGCCTGGGCCGACACCGAGGATCTGGGAAAGAAGCTCGACATCTTGTTCGAGCACACGATCATCCAGCACTACAAGATGGCCCATGCCTCGCCGGAGGCCGAGGACATCATCAGCGGTTTCAACGACGCGGCCAAAGACGAGATCGCGCGCGCGCGCGATCGTTTCAGGGAGTTGCTGGAGGAAGCGCTCAAGCCCCATAAGGCGGCGCTGACAAAGGTCGGGCTGAGCATCACGCAATATGCCGACTTTGTTGAACAGGCTGGCCACGGGATCAAGAAATCGGCGAGAGACCCGGCACATCTAAAAGAGCTGCTGGCGACACTGAAGACGTCCGTACTGGCGCTGACCGGAGCGCCAAAGGCCAAGCGGCGCGCTTAGCGGGCGCTGCCCCTTTACGTCGATAGCGCTAAACGTAAGTGTGCGATGAAGGCGGTACCCGGCTGTGCGTTCGTCGCTTAGCATGTCGGCGTCACACAGCGCTCGGAGAGTATTGCCATGGCCCTGGATAGCGACCGCGAAATCTTCGACGTCGCCGACCACACCGAACACGTCACGTTCCAGAAGACGACGCGGCGGACCGAGTCCGGATACGAGCTGCCGATGATCGTGCACGACCGTCTGGCGTTTTCGCCGGAGGAGTATGTCCGTCGCTATGACGTCATCCGCGCGGCGATGGCCAAACACGATCTGGACGCGTTGCTGGTTCGTGGCCCGGAGAACATTACCTATTTCAGCGGCTACGAAACGCCGGGCTATTACAAGTACCACTGCGTCGTCGTGCCCAAGGACGGCGAGCCCGTGTTCCTGCTCCGCGACTTCGAATGGATCAACTCGCCGGAGTTCGCCTGGAGCACCAAGATCGCCAAGGTCTATGACTGGGACCATCCGCCCAGCGTCACGGTCAACGTGCTGCGTCAACTGGGTCTGGATGCCGGCAAACGTATCGGCGTCGAAAAGCACGGGTTCTTCTATACGGTCGATGAGCACGAGACGCTGCTGGCCGATCTGCCGGACAACACCTATGTCGATGCGACCGGGATCCTGTGGGACACGCGCATGGTGAAGTCCGATGAGGAGATCGCGGTGATGCGCAAGTCGGCGCACCTGGTCGATCTGGCGATGCAGGCGGGCTGGGACGCGACCAAGCCGGGCGCCAGCGGCGACGATATCAATGCCGTCGTCAACAAGACGTTGTTCGAGAACGGCGGCGAATACATGGGCTTGCCGCCGTTCATCCTGGCCGGCGAGCGTTCGTGCCTGCCGCATCAGACCGGCGGTGCCAACCGGCTCGCCGATGACGACCTGATGTATTTCGAGATCTCGGCGTCGAAGCACCGCTATACGGCGGCGTTGATGCGCACCATCTTCGTCGGCAATCCAAAGGACGAATGGGTGCGCGCGGCCGAGGCCTGCATCGGCGCGGTCGAGGCTGCACTTGAGACGATCAAACCGGGCGCGACGCCGCACGAGGCCGACACCGCCGCGCGCGCGGTAACGCAGAAGGCCGGCTTCGGCGACTATCACCGCAATCGGCTGGGCTATTTGATCGGCGTCAGCTATCCGCCCGACTGGGGCGAGGGCGAGATCATCTCGCTGCGCCAGGAGGAGCATCGCCCGCTGGTTCCGGGTATGACCTTTCACATGCCGCCCTTGTGCTTGAAGTACCGGGAGTTCGGCATCGGGTTCTCCGAATCGATCGTCGTGACGGAGGCCGGCTGCGAGCGGTTTTCGAACCTGAGCCGCGAGGTCATCATCAAACGCTGAAGGCGGTTCTCCTCCTTTTCACGATCGGCCGGGTTCCAGGCTAAGGTGGCGCGCCGCCAACGATGGCGGGTTGGAATAAAGGAGCGCTGTCTGGATGTTTGATCTCTTACACGGCCTTCGCGTCATCGACCTGACGGCCGTCGTGCTGGGACCCTATGCGACACAGCTTCTGGGTGGCCTAGGCGCCGATGTCATCAAGGTCGAGCCGCCCGGCGGCGACATCTATCGTTACGTCAGGCCAGGCCATTCGGAGACCATGGGCGCGGGGTATCTGAACCTCAACCGCAACAAGCGCTCGGTGACGATTGATCTGAAGACGGATGAGGGTAGGGCGGTTCTAGCGGGGCTGCTGGAGGACGCTGATGTTCTGGTCCACAACATGCGCATGCCGGCGGCGGCGCGGCTGGGCCTGGACTATGCCGATCTCACCAAGCGTTATCCCAGGCTCGTCTGTTGCGCCGCGCCCGGTTTCGGCAGCGACGGGCCCTACGCCGACTGGCCGGCCTATGACGATGTCATCCAGGCAGTGTCGGGTCTTGCCGCGCTCAACACCAACGACAAGGGCGAGCCGCGCTTTCTCTCGACCATCGTCGGCGACAAGGTAAGCGGCCTGCATCTGGCGCTCGCCGTCTTGGCCGGCGCCATCCACCAGCGCACGACGGGCAAGGGCTGCCTGATCGAAGCGCCGATGTTCGAGAGCATGGTGTCGTTCCTGATGGTCGAACAACTCGCCGGACGGACGTTCCAGCCGCCGCTGGGCGGCATTGGGTATGAGCGGCTGCTGTCGCCCCACCGTCGGCCCTACAAGACAAAGGATGGGTTCATCTGCGTCGTGCCCTATAGCGCCGGACAGTGGACACGGTTCCTGAATCATATCGGCCGAAGCGATCTGGCCGAGGCCGAATGGGTCCTGGATATGGTCGAACGCAGCCAACGGGTCGGCGAACTCTATGAGGTCGTGGCCGACGTCATGCCGGAGCGGACCAGCGAGGCGTGGCTGAAGGTTCTGCGCGAGCTCGATGTGCCCTGCGCGCCGGTCCAGGGTCTGGCCGATCTGGAAGACGACGCGCACCTGCGCGATGTCGGCTTCTTCGTCGATCACGACCATCCCACCGAGGGCGATCTGACCGCCTTGCGCTCGCCGTTCCGGGTTGAGGGCGCGGCGCCGGAGGCCGATAAGGCGGCGCCCAATCTGGGTGAGGACAATGACGGCATTGCGTGGCGCGCACGCACGCCCGATGAGCGTCATCGCTGACGCGCGATCGTGCCGCTCTAGACGGTCGTGCAGACCTCGGCGACCACTGGGCGCAGCGCGTTGACGACACGTTCGATATCGGTGCTGCCCTCGCCACGCGTGGCCAGGTCGCCCGGCATGACCGGCGCGCCGAAGCGGATGGCGACGGCATGGGGGCGTGGCCAGCGCCGGGTGCGGGGCAGGGCTTCGAACGTGCCCCTGATGCAGGCAGGCACGACCGGCACTTCGGTGCCGGCGAGCAGGTGGCCGATACCGGGCTGGAAAGCCTGCAAGTTGCCGTCGGGGCTGCGCCAGGACTCCGGAAACCAGACGAGCACGTCGCCATTGTCCAGCGTCGCGCGGGCGCAGGCCAGACCCTGGGCCGGCTGCACGTCCGACATCGGAAACAGACGCAGGCCCAGATAGAGCGCGTCCCAGCGCGGTCCTTCGAACAGCCGGGTGATCTCCGCGCCCCAGCGCGTTTGGCGGCGCGTGGCGCCGGGCAGGGCGGCGGCGACCACCAGGGGATCGAGATCGCTCAAGTGATTGCAGGCGATGACGAAGGGGCCGGCGGCCGGCAGGTGTTCGGTGCCCGTGACCTTGAGCTGGAACACCATGCGCATCAGCAGCCGGTTGGCGCCATAGAGCAGGCCGGCTAGCGTACGGTAAAGTGGCGCGGGCGGACGCAGCCAGCGGGCCGCGACCTCGGCGCCGGAGGCGGGCGCGGCGTCGGGTGCTTCGCGCACCGCATCCAGCAGATGCTGAACGGTGATCAGTTGCGCAGTGTCGGTGTCGCTCAGATCGACGCCGATCTTCTGCTGGATCTCCAGCGAAAGCGTGATCCAGGCAAGCGAGTCGATGCCAAGGTCAAGCGCCAGGTGGTCGTCGAGCCCGCGCAACTGGTCGCGGCAATGATCGCGCAGCACCTGCCAGGTCGCAGCGTCGCGCGGGTCGTCGAATTGCGGCTCGACGACCGGCTCGGCGGATGCCGCGCGACGCGCCGGGCCGCGTTTGGCTTCGTCATAGAGCTCGGGCAGCATAAAGCGGCGGTACTTTCCGAGCCGCGTGCGCGGCAGCTCATCGCGGGTCAGCGCGTAGCCGGCCAGGCGCTGATAGGGCGCGAGCGTCTCGCCCGCCTGGCTTAACGTGATGCGGATGGCGTCATCGGGTTTCGCGTGGCTGCCCTTGGCGATCTCCGCCTCGTCCGGGCGCACAAGGGCGACCAGTCCGCCTTGTTTCTCCAGGACCGCGATCTCGGCGATCAGCGCGCTTTCGCCATAGACTCTCTCAAGATCCTCCGGACTTACCTTCTTGCCACCGCCGAGCACGATCGCTTCCTTGATGCGCCCGGTGATGAAAAGGAACTTGTCGGCGTCCAGATAGCCGGTATCGCCGGTGCGGTACCAGCCGTCCTCGGTGAACGCGGTTTTGTTGGCCTCCGGATCGACATATCCGTCGAACACGTTGGGGCCGCGCAACTGGACCTCGCCGATGCCTTCCTCGTTGGGTTCGAAGATCCTGACCTCCGCACCCTGGAACGGCCGGCCCTCGCTGCCCAGGCGGTCGCGGCCGGGCAGGTTGCCGGTTGTGGTCGAGGCGGTCTCGGCGAGGCCGTAGCCGGAATGCACGTTGAAGCCGATCGCCGCCAGCTTCCAGGTCAGCAGCGGATCGAGCTTGGCGCCGCCGGAGACCAGCAGCCGGAGATTGGCCGACAGGCGCCCGCGCAGCGGCCGGAAGAGGACGCGGCCGAGCTTGATGCCGAGATGACGCTGCGCGGCGATCGATGCCGACATCATGGTGTTGAAGACGGTGCGCGCCAATCCGCCCTTGGCCGCGACGTTCTGCTCGATGGCGGAGATGATGGCGTCATAAAGCCGCGGCACGCCGATCAGCCCGCTCGCCTCGCTGCCCTTGAGCGCTTCGACAAGCGACGGGCCGGTGACGGATTCCGGCAGCACGATCACGGCGCCGGCGGCAAGCGGCGTCAACAGGCCGACCACTTGGGGATAGGCGTGATGCAGCGGCAACGGCAGGACGAGACGGTCGTCCTGGGAAATCAGGCCCTCGGCGGCGATCGCCAGCACATTGGCGCCGATATGGCGGTGATTAAGGTTGAAGAGCTTGGGCGCGCCGGTGGTGCCGGACGTCTGCAACAGCGCCGTCGGCGCCGCCGGATCGACCGGCGGCAGGTCGCCGGTCTCGGCCAGCAACGTGCGCCAGGACGGCGCGCCGTCTTGATCGTCGGCATCAAGGCACACCAGGCGGCCGGCGGGCGCAAGCGGCCTTAACGTGTCCAGATGCTTGGCGGCGCCGATCACCCAGTCGGGCGGCGCGGCGGCGGCCAGAACCTGGATGTCTGTCGGCGGTGACAGATCATCGACCGACATGCTGATAAGGCCGGCAGCGCCAAGCGCCAGGCGCGCGGCGATCAGGTCGGCGCCGTTGGGTCCGATCAGCAGCACACGCTCGCCGGATTGCGCGCCGGCGTGTCGCAGGCCGCGGGCGAAAGCCAGGGCGTCGGCGGCCAAGGCGGCGTAGGAGACCGTGGTCACCTCGCCACCGTGGAACGCCATGACCGCCGCATGATCGCCGCGTCCGGCCATGTCGGCGAGCAGGGTCTGAACCGTCCAATCCTGTTGCGTCATGCCGTGCATCATCCCGCCCGTCTCCGCGTTGATGGCCCTCCCGCTTCAAGTTGCTACGACCGGTCGCCGTGTCAATGGATCACGGTTTGCCGCCCGTCCGGCCAATCATGCCCGGACTTCGCGCCAAGGCCATGAAAACCGGTGATTACGCGATGCCTGGCGGCAATAAGCTTTGCATGTGCCGGCGCCAGGTCGTACATCCCTGGCGGCACGTCAAAGCAACACAATGCCGAAGGACCCATGAACCACAGACATCGCAAAGTTCTTCACGCGCTCTTCGCCCATCCTGTCAGCGCCAATATTGCGCCCCGCGCGGTGGAGTCGGTCATCAAAGAGCTGGGTGGTGAAATCGACCAACGCCATGGCGGGCGGGTCGGCCTGCATCTCAGCGGCCACTTCGTCGAGATCGCCCACGACAGCCACTCGCTGAAGCCTGCCCACGTGCAGCAGATCAGAAAGTTCCTGGAAAGCGCCGGCATCGATCCTGGGCGCGATTATCCGCTCTAACCACCGGGCTGCTCTAGCACGGGGCCGCCGGGTTGCGACGCCGCCACAACGTGCGCCCGACATGGTACGCTCCCAATCCTGTGGACCGGCGGGGGGTGTGACAATGCGGTTTGGCGTAGCGGGCGCGCTTGCGGTTCTTGTCGGAGTCATGACCGGCGGCGGCGCCCTGGCGCATGACGTCGCGCAGGCGCAGTCCCAGCATGACGAGATCATCGAACGGTTGACGGCGCATTTCGAGCCGGGCGCGATCATCGGCGAACCCGGCTTGGTCGACTGCACGTTGTCGGGCGGTACCGAGACGACCTGCGTCTCGATCACTGTCGGCAAGTACCCGACCGGGTACGACGTGGGGCCGTGGTGTCCGCGCAACATCGCCGACGGGCCGGAGCTCTCGGGCATCTGGCTCGACCAGGGTGTCGTCTATGACGCCGACGGCGCGTTCATCGCCAACCTCGCCACGTTCTACGACGACGATACCTGGCAGCTCTACGACCCCGCGACTGGCGACATCAAGGTGACCGACACGCGGGAGACGTGCGCGGCGGCGGCGCGCCCGGATGTTGACCCCGATCTCTACAACCACTGCGTGGAATGCGAGATTACCTATCTGCCCGACGATTTCACGATCACGGTCGTGATCCCCGTCGAGCCGGTCAAGGCATCCGAACCCGCACCGCTGGGCGGGCCGGGGGCCGGCCTTGCCTTCAACGGCGTGCGGCTGGACAAGCCGGCGCCGCTCGACGCGATTCTTTCGGCCCACACGCTGGCGCCGTTCGACGACTGCGGCGGTCATGTGAACCTGAACGCCGGCTATCACATCCACGCCGTGACCGATTGTCTGAAAGAGGTCGCGGTCGAAGACGGCCATGCGCCGATGCTGGGTATCGCCATGGACGGCTACGCGCTGTTCGCCGAACTGGATGCCAATGGGCGCGAGCCGCAGGGCCTGGACGCCTGCCGCGGACACCATAACGACGTGCTTGGCTATCACTACCATGTTGCCGATCCCGGCCAGAACCAGATCCTGGGTTGTCTGACCGGCGAGTTCGGTTGTTCATTCCACGGCGAATCACGCTATTGCGACGCCACCCGCCAGCCGCGATAAAGGGCGCGCGCGAACGAAAGGAAGAGGATCCGCACAATGAGCCAAACCTGGAATGTCTATCTGTCGGGTGAAATCCACACTGATTGGCGCGAGCGCATCGCCGCCGCGGTGAAGGCGGCCGACCTGCCGGTCAGGCTGACCAGTCCGGTGACCGATCACGATTCGTCGGATGATTGCGGCGTGCGCATCCTGGGCGCCGAGAACGATGCGTTCTGGCACGATCACAAGGGTGCGAAGGTGAACGCGCTGCGCACGCGCACCATGATCGGTGACGCGGATCTGGTCGTGGTGCGCTTCGGAGAGAAGTACAAACAGTGGAACGCGGCATTCGACGCCGGTTACGCGGCGGCGCTGGGCAAACCCCTGATCGTCTTGCATCCGTCCGAACATCAACACGCGCTGAAGGAGGTTGACGCCGCCGCGCTGGCCGTCGCCGAGGAGCCCGAACAGGTCGTGCAGATTCTGGACTACGCCATCAACGGCAGGCTGCCCAAAGCAGGTTGATTTTGGCGGCATCGAACCCAGCCATGTGTACGCTCCTCCGGACCGTGTCGTGAACGCGGCGTCCGCATCGGCCAGCCGGTTCCGCTGGACGATCATTCTGCTGCTCTTCGCGATCAATACTGTCAACTATGTCGATCGCTCGGCGATCGCGTTCGCCGCCCACCTGATCAGCGCGGAGTTCGATCTGTCGGCATCCGAGCTGGGTCTGGTCCTCGGCGCCTTCGGCATCGGTTATCTCATCACCACCTTTCCAGGCGGTTATGTCGCCGACCGTTTCGGCGCGCGCGTGACGTTTCTGATCGCCGTCGTGCTGTGGTCGCTCGCCATCGGCTGGACAGGCGTGGCGACCGGTTTTCTGATGCTCTATTTTGCGCGCATGGTCCTGGGCCTGGCGGAAGGGCCGTCGTTCCCGGCGCACTCGCGCATCGTCGAGCGGTGGCTGCCGCCGCACGAACGGGCGACCGCCGTCGCGATCGCGCTGGTCGCGATCCCGGTCGCGCTTGCCGTCGGCGCGCCTTTGGTGACGTATCTGATCACCGCGTTCGGCTGGCGGGTAATGTTCTTCATTCTGGCGGCGGCGGGTCTGGCATGGCTGCCGGCCTGGTATCTTCTGGGACGCGACTTTCCATCGCAGTCGCGCTTCGTGAACGGCGCCGAGCGGGACCACATCGCCGAGGGCCGTGAGGCGCAGGCCACGCCCGCCGGTAACAGCGGTCTGTCGCGCGCTGACTGGCGCATCATCCTGACGACGCCGACCTTGCTGGCGGGCTATTGGTCCTACTTCGTCTTCGGCTATCTGTTGTTCTTCGTCATGACCTGGTTGCCGGACTTTCTGCGCACGACCTATCACCTGGATCTCACGCAAATCGGCTGGCTGGCGTCGCTGCCGTGGGCCGCCGCCGCGGTATCGCTTTATCTCGTCGGGCGTTGGTCTGACCGGCTGCTGGTTAGGACCGGGCGCACCCGGGTTGCGCGGAGTTACCTGATGGCCGGGTCGCACGCGTTGATCGCGATTGCGGTCCTGCCCCTGCTTTTTGCCGACAGCCTGCCCGTGGCCCTGGCCTGCATGACGGTTGCCGTGGCGGCCGGCTTGGGCGCCAACCCCGTCTTCTACGCCGTGATCGCCGACATCGTGCCGCGCGCGGCCGGCACATGCATGGGTGTGATGAACAGCGGCCTGGCGATTTCCGGTTTCCTTGCCCCGGCGCTGACCGGTTTCGCGCTGGACGCGACCGGCAGTTTCGACGCGGCGTTCGTGCTGATCGCGGCGTTCGCCGCCTCGTCGGTCATCGGGCTTTTGATCTGGCATCAGCCGGACCGGGATCTCGCGCGACTGAAGAAGCTTGCGGAAAGCCCCACATAAGCCGAGCCTGGGGCATGGCGAAAGCGCGACATGGTTGGACGACGGGCGCCGCGATCGGTAGATCGCTTGTGGCGTTGTGTCTGCTGATGACGTTCGTGCCCGACGCGCGTGCGGAGATCGAGACCGTCCAGTTTCCGATGACCGAGTTCTCCGGCGAGACGACGGTGCTGTCGGCGGCACTGGCGCGACCCGCGGGCGAGGGGCCGTTCCCGGCGGTGGTGCTGTTGAACGGCTGCGGCGGGACCTATCCGACCGCGGCGTGGGCGGAGCGGTTTTTTGGCGCGCTGGGCTACGTCGCGCTGAGGATCGACAGTTACGGGCCGCGCGGCATCGACGGGGTGTGCCGCGAGCACCGCGCCGTCGCCAGCCCGGCGATCCGCGCGCGCGACGCCCATGCAGGCAAGACGTTCCTGGAGGGTCTCGACTATGTCGACCCGGACGCCATCGCCATCATCGGCTGGTCCCATGGCGGCTCGGCCGTGCTGGCCGCGATCGAGAGCATCAAGAGCGAACAGCCGGACCGGCAGCGTCCGTTCGCCGCGGCAATTGCCATCTATCCCGGTTGCGCGCCAAGCATGCTGGACCTGGACTCGCCGCTTCTGATCATGATCGGCGACGCGGATGTCTGGACACCCGCACAACGCTGCATCGCCATGTTCATGCCACGCAAGCTGGATCACGAATACGGTCTCGTCGTCTATCCCGGCGCCAGCCACGGCTTCGACCTGGAAGAACTGCTGGACGGCCCGCCGATCCAGGGTATGACGTATGACCCGGTCGCGGCCGATGACGCCTACGCGCGTATGAGCGCGTTCCTGGAGAAGTACGCGGGCGGCTAAGGCATGACTGGTGTCGTCGATGCGGCCGGCCGACCCTCACCCTCCCTCTCGCGTTCACGGGAGAGGGGAAGAAGGACCGTCGCCACGTCCCCTCGCCCCCGCTTCGGTGGGGGAGAGGGTTGCGCAGGTTTGGGCGCGGCAGCGTCCTAGCCGGAGCTGGGTGAGAGGGCGTGGTGGGGTCGGCGCCTACGCCTCCCGCCGCGCGCGCACGCCCGCCGCCAGGTCGTCCAGCACCGCGACCGAGGTTTCCCAATCCATGCAGGCATCGGTGATCGACTGGCCGTAGGTGAGCGGCTCGCCCGGTTTCATGTCCTGGCGGCCGGCGACCAGGTGGCTTTCGATCATGACGCCGATGATACGTTTCTCGCCGCCAGCGAGTTGGCCCGCGATGTCGGCGATGACGCCGGGCTGCCTGGTGTGGTCCTTGCCGGAATTGCCGTGGCTGGCGTCGACCATGATGGCCTCCCGCAAGCCGGCCTTGACCAATTGCGTGGCGGCGGCCTCGATACCGGCGGCGTCATAGTTGGGCGCCGCACCACCGCGCAGCACGACGTGCGCGTCGGCGTTGCCAGTGGTTGTCGCGATGGAGGCGCGGCCCTCCTTGGTGATCGCCAGGAAGTGATGCGGGTTGGTGGCCGCCTGGACGGCGTCGGCGGCGATCTTCACGTCACCGTTGGTGCCGTTCTTGAAGCCGACCGGGCAGGAGAGGCCCGACGCCATCTCGCGGTGCACCTGGCTTTCGGTCGTGCGCGCGCCGATCGCGCCCCAGGCGACGAGGTCGGCGATGTATTGCGGCGTCATGACGTCCAGAAACTCGCAGGCCGCGGGCAGGCCGAGCGAATTGACGTCGAGCAGCAGGCGGCGCGCCAGGCGCAGGCCCTCGTTGATCTGGAAGCTGTCGTCGAGGCGCGGATCGTTGATCAGCCCCTTCCAGCCGACCGTGGTGCGCGGCTTCTCGAAATAGACGCGCATCAGGATCTCCAGATCCTCGGCATGGCGCCGGCGCTCGGCGATCAGGCGGTTGGCGTACTCCATCGCCGCTTTGGGATCGTGGATCGAACACGGGCCGATGACGACGACCAGGCGGTCGTCCTCGCCATGCAGGATCCTGTGGATCGCCCGGTGGGCGCCATCCACCGTGTGCGCGATGGCCGGGTTGGACGGCGCTTCCTCGATCACCTCGGCGGGCGTGCTCAGCGTATCGAGGCGCTCGATGCGAAGGTCGTCGGTCAACTGGGTGGCGGTTTTCATCGTATGGCTCCGGGGTGTTGGGGTGCCGGCGGCCACAAAAAACGCCGCCAAGGACCCTGGCGGCGGTTCGGGGAGATCGGCTGCTGCTTGAATTTAAGCCGAACGATCCTCTGCCGGCGCCAGGGGCGTCGGATAGCCAAAGTACCAAAAGTACGCGGTATGGCGGCCAGTCGAGGTCATGGGGCAGGGTAGATACAGAGATCAGGGGCCGATGTCACCCCCTTCTTGCGGCGTACCCAAGGTGAGGGGTTATGCTGTCGCAATCCAGGGGAGAGGAAGAAAACCATGAAGATCAAGCAATTGGCCCACATCGTCCTCTACGTCCGCGATCTCGATGCATCGACCGCTTGGTATCGCGATCTCTTCGACATGGACCTCGTGGGTGTTGCAGAGGGATTTCGGGCGAATTTCCTGTCATTTGGCACGCGCGACCATGATCTCGCTCTGTTCGAGAAACAGGATGCGTCTGGCGGCGAGCCACAGGACCTCAACCACCTGGCCTTCGAGTTTGACGGTTCCCTCGACGACTACAAGGCAGCTTACCGGCGGCTGAAGGAACGCGGCGTCGAGGTGACCGGGACCGCCGATCACGGCGTTGCTTATGGCATCTATATGCTGGACCCCGACGGTCACACGGTTGAGCTCTATTTTTCGACGCTCGAACCAGGCGCCGACGGCCCCGACGCGTTCCGTCGCGCCGGCGTCCGGGCCGACCCGATCGACATTGAGGCGGTGGTGGCGTGACGAAGCTCCCTCAGTGCCAGATGTCCGGCAGGGTCTCCTTCTTGCGCGCGATATAGTCTTTGAGCCCGTCGTCGATGCCGGAGTCGAGCGGCGGCGGTTCGGTTTCCTTCAGCACCTTTTTCCAGGCGGCGTTGGCGCGGGTGGTGGCATCCATCGCGCCGTTGTCGAGCCAGTTCTCATAGGCCTGGGTGTCGGCGAGGTCGGAGCGGTGGAAGGCGGTCTCGTAGTTGGCCAGCGTATGCTGACAGCCGAAGAAGTGGTTGCCGGGGCCGACTTCCGCGAAGGCATCCATGGCGAGCGCGTTGTCGTCGGTGGGAAGGCCCCGCACGAACGTGTGGAGGGCGCCCAGATAGTCGGCGTCGAGCATGAGTTTTTCGTAGCCGATGGTGAGCGCGGCTTCGAGCCAGCCGGCGGCGTGCAGGACGAAGTTGGCGCCGCACAGGATGGCGGTGTTCATGGAGTTGACGCTTTCCTGCATCGCCTGGGCGTCCGGCAGCTTGGACGAGGAGAACGCGCCGCTGCAGCGTAGCGGCAGGCCGATGCGCCGGGCCAGTTGCGCGGCGACGTAAGACCCCAGCGCCGGCTCCGGCGTGCCGAAGGTGGGCGAGCCGGTCTTTAAGTCGACGGTGGTCAGGAAGTTGCCGAAAACGGCTGGCGAGCCCGGCCGCTCGAGCTGGCCGAGCGCAATGCCGACCATCACCTCGGCCATCGACTGCGCGATCATGCCGGCCATGGTGACGGGACCGGTCGCGCCGCCCAGGATGAAGGGCACGACCACCGGACACTGGTTGGCGCGGGCGTAGGCGCGCAACGAGCCGGACATGGCGCCGTCGTAAACCAAGGGCGAGTTCATGTTGATATTGCCCATGATGACGCAGTTCTTGTCGACGAAGTCTTCGCCGAAGGCGATGCGCGCGAGATCGATCGAGTCCTCGGCGCGTTCGGGCATGGTGACCGACCCCATGAACGGTTTATCGCCGCAGGTCAGGTGCGCGTAGACCATGTCGAGGTGGCGCTTGTTGACCGGAATATCGACGGGTTCGCACACCGTGCCGCCGGAATGGTGCAGCCAGGGCGACGCGTAGGCGAGTGTGATCAGGTTCTGGAAATCCTTGAGCGTGCCGTAGCGCCGGCCGTTATCCATGTCGTGCACGAAGGGCGCGCCATAGGCCGGCGCGAAGACGACGTTGTCGCCGCCAATGACGACCGAACGGTCGGGGTTGCGCGCGTGCTGGGTGAACGACTTGGGCGAGGTCGCGGTGATGATGGCTTTGAGATGGCCTTCGTCGAAGCGCACGCGGTTGCCGTCGACCGATGCGCCGGCGTCTCGCCAGAGTCGGAGCGCGTCTTCGTCGCCACGAAACTCGATGCCGACCTCCTTGAGGATTCTGTCGGTGTGACGCTCGATGAGGTCGAGGCCTTCCTCGGCCATCAGCACATAGGGCGGGATCTGGCGCCGGACGCCGGCGATGACGGCGGGCGCGGGCGTTTTGTCGGCGTGCTTGCGCCGCGACGAACGCTCGCCGCGTTTGGGTTTGGGTGACGGGACGGTATCGGGCATGGCAGTTCCCAGGCGCGTGCCTTGACCACCGCGCAACAGAAGAATGGGGGCGCTCCTTGGCAAGTCCAAGGACCTACACGCTTCAGCCCCTTCAAACTTCCTGCCGGTTGAATGACGATACCGTGTGCGTCAGCATCGCAACAGGGTCTTGCGGATGGAATTGCATGATGGCAGGAGGTCGCGATGACGGAGAAACACTTTCAACGCAACACGTTCGATGACGGTCTGATCGCCCGCGCGATCATGGACGAGGCCTTCCGAAAACGCCTTCTGGACGATCCAAGGGCGGTCTATGCGGAGGAACTGGCCAAGGCCAAGCCCGGTCAGACGATCCCCGACGGCGTCGAGATCCGCATCGCCAAGGAGGAAGAGAACGTCTTCTATCTGGTGCTGCCGTGCGTGCCCGCGTGGATGGGTCTGGACGACGCGACCGCCGATCGGATCGCCAAACACGAGGCGACCCACCGCAATCCCTGCTGGGGCCTGGGGGACGCGCCCTAGTGTCGGTGGGATGTCGCATTGCCGCACTTTGGGCAGGGGTTTGGTTGGTGCTGTCCGGGTTAAGCGGCCTTGCGGAGGCGCAATCGGACGATGCCGGTGCTCCCCGTGCCTGGATTATCGATACCGATATGGGCCAGGAAGACTGGATGGCGCTGCTCTATGCGCTCGGCCGGTCCGATATCGACGTCCGGGCGATCAGCATCGTCGGTGACGGCGTCGGGCGGTGCCCGGGGTCCGAGGCGATGGCGCTGGCGCTTGCTCTGTTCGCCACCGGCGAGGACGGCGCCATCCCTGTCGCGTGCGGGGCGACCAGTCCACTCGACGGGTTTCACGCCATGCCACCGGCCTGGCGCGACGCCGCGAACCCGAAGAACTTCAAACCCCTGCCGGTCGCTGAGGCGGTGGCGGATCCGCGCGGCGGTGTCGATCTGATCATCGAAACGGTGCGCGCGGCCGACGAACCGATCGGGATCCTGGCCATCGGGCCTTTGACCAACATCGCACTTGCCTTCGACAAGGCACCTGACATCGTCGAGAACGTGCGCGAGGTCGTCGTCATGGGCGGCGCCGTCTATGTATCCGGCAATGTTGGTGATCCCAGCGACAGCACGATGCCGGCCAACACGGTCGCTGAGTGGAACATGTTCCTTGATCCCGTGGCGGCGGACGCGGTGTTTTCGTCCGACGTGACGATCCGCCTGGTGCCCCTGGACGCCACCAACCTCGCGCCGGTCGACAGCGCGCTCGCCGACCGCATCTTCAACGGCATCGAGACGGCGCCGGCGCGCTGGGCCCATGACGTGTTGAGTGGCGCCATCGCATCCGGCGGGTTCTACTTCTGGGATCCGTTGACGGCGAGCATCGCGTTCGACGGGTCGGTCTGCCGGTTCACATTGCTGCCGCTGCATGTCATGGCCGAAACGGCGGCAAGCGGCTGGTCCTATCCCGGCACGGCGGACGACTTTCCCGCAACGAACTGGCGCGGCGAACCGCGCCACCATCTGGCGACGGCGGATGCGGGCGGCCTGGTCAGGGACATGGCCAAAGGCGCCTGGGTCATCGTTTGCATCGAGCCCGATGTCGACGCGTTTGTCGCGGGTTTTCGCGCGTCCCTATCGGCCGATTGAACCGCGCCATGGACGAGCCAAACGAGTCACGTCGAAGCCGGT
Source organism: Pseudomonadota bacterium (assembly GCA_039028155.1). NCBI lineage: Bacteria > Pseudomonadati > Pseudomonadota > Pseudomonadota bacterium. The sequence goes on along the minus strand of JBCCIS010000035.1, from coordinate 16,357 downwards.
CGATCAACTATTGGTGATCATTAGAGGCAAACGAGAAACGTAGACGTCGCATCGATGACAAAGTATCTTTGACGTGTATTGATGACACAGCGCTCGCCTTAAGGGGCATAGGGGGCGACGATGACTTGGGAGCCGGGCGAAGACCCTTTCCCAAAGGGTGACGTCAAACGTATCTCGGATTTCGAATATCTCGACGAGCTGAAGTTCGTCAGGCATGCGAGGGTCCATGTTCAAAAAACGCCGGAGTCCCTTTGGCAGCTAGCCGGTGACTTTCGCGCTCGAATGCGGGTCCATCTTAAAGATGGCACCTCGTATGATCTGACCTTGACGGCACCGCGTGGAATGTACACCGATCTCGCTTCGGTACCGCAAGCGCTTTGGCTGTTCATCGGGCCGATCGGCTCTCACCTAGAAGCGAGCATTATCCACGATTACCTCTACATGGCGTGGACAGACTATCGCGATGAGGCGCGGAAGCGTGACTGGGATTTCGCCGACTCGGTCTTTCTTGCCGGCTTGAAAGTCTCCAAGACCTCGACGCGTGTTCCCATCTACCTGGCCGTTCGGCTGATGGGATGGTTTGTGTTTCGCGCCAAGAGCTACACGCTGAAAGAGCGCATGAACGAGTGGCTGCCTCTGCTTGCCCCTAGTCACCAAAGGTAGGTGAGCGCCGACGGCAAGGCCCGGACGAGAACGCATTCTCGCTGTTTTCGTGTCGCCGACGACTGAGGTCTCCTAGACGTGCTGGTCGATCAGGATGGGGTTGCCGTCGGGATCGATGACCATGCAGCTGGCGGGGCCGGTTGTCGTTTCGTCGGCTTCGCTGATCGGGACGATGCCGTCGGCCTTCAGCGCCTTTTGGATATCACGGACATCGGTGAAGCCTTCCAGACGCTGACCTGACGCGTCCCAGCCGGGATTGAAGGTGAGCGTGTTCTTCTCGAACATGCCCTGGAACAGGCCGATCACGCAGCTTGGAGAGCGCATGATCAGCCAGCCTTGGCTGGCATCGCCACCTATCGCCTGAAAGCCGAGTTTTTCATAGAAGGCGCGTGAGGCCGCTAGGTCCTTGACGGCAAGGCTGACGGAGAAGTTTCCAAGTTGCATCGTGTGTGTCCTCCGGTTCCATTGGGCAAGGGTGCGTGATCGCATAGAAGGCCGCGCAACCCAATCGCCCATCCGATCAAAAGTGCTTTAGGATGATGGCGCCTTCGGACGAGGGCGCTGTCGGGTGAGGGGGCGAGGGCCATGTCGCGATGCTGATGGTCGTGATCAAGATAGTCGTGACGTCGGTCATGGTGTTGGGCCTGGCGTGGCTCAGTGAGCGTGCTGGGCCGAAGACCGCCGGCGTGCTGGCCGGTTTCCCGCTGGGCATCGGTGTCAGCCTGTTCTTCATCGGCGTCGAGCAGGGCTCCGCCTTCGCCGCCGTTGCGTCGACCTCGACAATCGGGGGACTGGGCGCGGCGCTGATCTTTTGCTTCGCCTATTGGCAGATCTCAAAGTTCCTGGGCGGCTCGCTGGTCCACTGGTTCTCGTACTGGAAGGTCCGTGGATCGCCGGTGTTGTGGAGCGCCTTTCTGACCTCGCTGGGGTCGTTCGTCGTCTTCGTGATCGCAGCCGGGATCCTGGCGGTCCTGCCTCAGGAGCGCTGGCTCTTGACGGTGATCACGCTGGTCATCACGGGCCTCGCCATTGTTGTGTTCCGCCGCATCGATGATGTCGAAGCCGACGCGACCCAGGCTGTCGCGGTGACGCCCTTGACGCTGTTGATCCGCGCGGCGATCGCCTCGGCCATCGTTCTGGTGATCACCGGACTTGCCGATGCGGTCGGCGAGGCGTGGTCCGGCCTTCTGTCCGGTTTCCCAATCACGCTCTACCCCGTCCTGCTGATCGTGCACGTGACCTATTCGGAGCGCCAGGTGCACGGCATCATCAAGAACTTCCCGTTTGGAATCGGCAGCCTGCTGATCTTCGCGCTCGCCGGAAGCTACGTGTTCGAATCCATGGGGATGTATTGGGGCACCGCGGTCGCGATCCTGCTGGCGGGTCTCTACTTGAGCGCGGTCGCGTTCATCATGTTGAGGCGCCGACCGTCAGGCAGCTGATCTAGTCGCCGCGCCGCGCGAGGATGCGGCCGCCGCCCATTTCTCCGGTCTCATATAGGCCGACAAAGAAGGCGTAGGCGCTGTCCCATTTGTCAAAGTGCGCCTGGCCGAAGCGGGCGACGGTCTGGTCTTCCAGGCTGCGGTACATGGCCAGGCGTTCGACCAGAATGTCATGCCACTCTTGGCTGAGGTCCTCAAAGACCTCGACCTCACAGCCGTTGTCGGTGAAGCGGCGGCGGTAGGTGTCCGGCGAACTGAGTTCGGCCAACGCCATTTCCCGCGACAGGCGCTCCAGCGCCGCGGGCGTGGTGCGTTCCGTCGTCATGATGTCGGTGAAGGCCATGCGGCCGCCGGGTTTCATGACCCGCACGCACTCGGCAATGAGCCGGTCCTTGTCGGGAATGTGGCAGAACGATTCCTGACTGATCACGACGTCGAAGGTGCCGTCGTCGAACGCCAGATCGAGCGCGTTGCCTTGGCGAAAACCAACGCGATCGCCCAGCCCCGCTAGCTCGGTCAGCTTGGCCGCACCGTCGATCCGGCTTTGGGTCAGATCGTTTCCCGTGACGCGGCAGCCGTACTTGTGGGCGAGATAGCGCGCCGGCCCACCCATGCCGCAGCAGACGTCCAGAACATGCGAGGATGCCGTGATGCCGGCGAGTTCCGCCAATCTGTCATTGGCCGCCAGACCGCCATAGTGGTCTTGGTCGTAGGCCTGAAGTTGGTCTTCGCTGAGCGCGCCCAAATCGACGCCGTCGCGCTCCAGCTTCTCCAGGATCTGGTGTTCGTTGATCGGATGGGTGTCGTAGAACCCGGTCACCTGGTCGAAATGTTGGGATTCGCTCATGACGGTGCCCCCAGTCCTGAAGAAGACAATGAGCTAACCGCAAATGCCCGCTCGTCACAAGCGCGCTGCCGTGAACGGAGATTGTCAGGCGCGCGTGGCGCATGCGTTGACACGGCCGTCTCTGGGGCGCTGTTATGGTCGTGCTGCCGCGACCTCAGCCCTGGAGAACACGATGCCGGTCATTCGACGCGACGAAGTCGAGGCTCGCGAAGGTGGCGATTACCCCGCCCCGTTTGACGGCCAGTTGGGCCGCTATAGGGATTGGCCGCTGGGCGACGCGGGCGGTCTGACGCAGTTCGGCGTCAACCTGGAGACGCTGTTTCCGGGCTCGACGTCATCGCTGCGTCATTGGCATGAAACAGAGGACGAGTTCCTTTATCTGTTGGAAGGCGCGCTGGTGCTGGTCGACGACGATGGCGAGCACGTGATGGCGCCGGGCGACGCCGCCGCGTTCAAGGCGGGCGACGCCAACGGTCACCACTTCAAGAACACGAGCGACAAGCCGGCGACCTATCTGGTGGTCGGCACGCGCGCGCAAGAAGATCGCTGTCATTACAGCGACGTCGATCTGCTGCTGACCAAGACGAAGGAGGGCTCGGCCTTCACCCATCGCGACGGATCGCCGCTAGGCACGAAGGGCTGACATCGACTCCTGACACGATGGTGTCAGGAGTGGTGTGGCAGGGTGTTCGTCAGGACTTGAGAAGAAAAGGACGACCGCCATGAGTGACCTCGTCGATTACAAAGCCCAATCGGGAACGCTGGTGCCGGTCTGGACTCTGGAGATCCAGACCCGTCCCGACGACACCGACCGCATCCTGGACGCGATCATGGCGGTCCACCCGCTGAGCTATGGGCGCTATCAGCGTACGGCCAGCATTTCGGCTGTCGGCAAGGAGACGACGCAGCCGGAAGCGAACTCGACGACGACCACCCATGTCGCGGGGTTCGAGGCGGGCGCGACCGAGACCTACCCTATGGTCGAGCTCAAAATCTCGATAGAGCGCGACCGCACAGCTCTGGAACAGGTGATGGACGCGATCCTTGACGTCCATCACTACGAACAGCCGGCCATTTTCGTGCGTGAGGACTGGGCGAGCCGGGCGGCCTATGACCCCAACAGCGACAACCCGAACCGCTGGTGGAACGACGGACGCGGACTGCCGGAGAAGATCGTCTGATCAAAGCCGGTTGTCCCCAAAGGCCGAGTTGGGCACCATCGCCGGACCATTTTGTTGGAGCATCCGGGGGAAGGCGATGCAGGGTCTGGCGATTGAGATCGCGCAGATTGTGTTGATATCGGCGCAGGCGGCGTGGCTGAGCATGGGCGCGCTCGATAACCTGCGCTATCCCGCGATCAACCGTGACGATGTCGGCCGTGTGTTGCGCCTGGATACACTGGCCGAGCACGAACCGAAGTACTACGAGATGATGGCTTGGCGTCGCATCCACAGTCCGCGGACCGTGCGTGTGGTCTTCGCGCTGATCGTTGCCGCGGAGTGCGTCGTGTCCCTGGCGCTCTGGTTCGCCGGGCTGGGTCTCTTGCTGGCGGCGACCGGTGTCATCGGCCACGATCTGGCAAGCGGCTTCGCCATCCTTGCCGTGCTCGGCTTCATCATGATCTGGACCGCCTTCCTGATCGGCGGCCAGTGGTTCCAATACTGGCACGGCAACCACGGCCAGATGACTCACTTCCTGACCGCCCTTTGGGGTATCGGCACGCTGATCATCGTCGCGATGTGACCGGTCCGGCTGTGTTCAGCTCTTGCCGTCGCTGTTGAACATAACGGTCTGCACAAGCCAGCGGCCGCCGTCGTGGCGGCGCAGCACGATGACCTGCTTGGCGGGGTCCGACGCCTCACCATCGGCCGTGACCCACGACACGGTCGTGACGGCAACGGCCAGATCGTCGCGGCCGGCGACAACCCAATCGGTCAAAGTCAGGGACTTCAGGCCGCCAAAGTTGGCGGTGATGAACGCGGTGATGTTGTCGCGGCCGACGACGCGCGGCTGGTCGGGCGGCATCAGCATGCCGTTCGCGTCCCAATAGGTTTGCCAGGTATCGATATCACCGACGACAAGGTCGTTGGACCAGGTCTCGACCGCCTGCTTGATGGCGTCGACATCGCTGTCGGAAAGGCCCTGGTCGCCGAGCACAGGAATAGACCCCTTCATCGTGTTCCTCCGGTTGAATCGCCAGACCGAAGAACTAGCACGACGCGAGACGGCGTGACAAAAAGCGTCGCGTCACCAAGGTGTCAAAATGGCCCTTAGGCGAAGGCAGACCGCGCGTTTGGCGCCATAACGGCGGTCCGGCAACAGGAAGGCCATTTCGACGGGATCGTGCGGTCCGTCACAGACGGTGGGGGCCCGGGCGTATGTCATGGTTCGCGGGCGCTAGGCGGCTCTTTTGGGGCTGCGCAGAAATCATGAGGCCGGCATGCAGCGCTTGGCTCTGATGGCTTTCCTTGTTTGTTTCGCGGCACCGGCGATGGCCGATCCGCAGGGCACGCGCTATGACGGCGCGAGCACCGGCACGGTGCAGGCAGCCGTGAACGATACGGTCGTTCACGACGACGTCGACCCGCGCACCCAATACGACCTCGCCATGAAGTACTATACCGGTCATGGCATGCCATTCGATCATGCCAAGGCAGCCGCGCTGTTTCAGGCCGCGGCGGCTGGCGGCGTGTCGGACGCGCAGTTCCGGCTTGGCGCCTATCACCTGAACAGCACGAGCCCGCAGCATGACTTCGCCGAGGCCGCGCGGCTTTTCCAACTGGCCGCCGAACAGGACCACGCGCGCGCCCAGTACATGCTGGCCATGATGTACGAACGTGGTGACGGCGTGCCGCAGGATCTGGTGCGCGCCCACATGTGGTTCGACCTGGCCGCGGCCAGCGGCTTCGGCGCGGCGGATCAATACCGCGACGACCTGTCGCTTCGCATGACGATCGACGAGATCGGCGAAGCCCGCCGCCTCTATCACCAGCACATGTCGAACTGACGCCTCGCCTTTCCGTCAAGGTGGGCAAATCTGCTCTACGCATAGATGGAGAGCATACTCACCTCACCTGACCATAACTGGCGCTATGCCGCTTCCATCTGGAAGCCGGGAGTCGACTTCGACAGTGCCAGCTCTTCCTCGTCCATGTCCTCGCCGATCTCCTCGAAGAGTGGCGTCGACATATAGCGTTCGCCGGTATCGGGCAGCATGACGAGGATGACGGAGCCGGGTTCGGCCTTTTCGGCGACCTGAACGCCGACGGCGAAGGTCGAGCCGCCGGAGATGCCGGTGAAGATGCCTTCCTTGGCCGCAAGATCACGTGCCCACTTGATCCCTTCGGGACCGGGGACGGGGATCAGCTCGTCGTAGAATCCACTGTCGAGCGATTCCTGCAGCACATGCGGGATAAAGTCGGGCGTCCAGCCCTGGATCGGATGGGGTTCGAAATTGGGATGGCTTTCGGCTGGCGAGCCGTCGGCGCCGCGCTTGTTGACGTAACCGCTGCCGACGAGCTGAGCATTCGCCGGTTCGGTCAGGATGATCTTGGTCTCTGGGCGCTCCTTGCGCAGCACCCGGCCGACGCCGCTTAGCGTGCCGCCGGTGCCGTAGCCGGTGACGAAATAGTCGAGCCGTTCGCCGTCGAAGTCGGCCAGGATTTCGCGCGCGGTGGTCGCTTCGTGGATATCGGCATTGGCCTCGGTCTCAAACTGACGGGCCAGGAACCAGCCGTTGGCCTCCGCCAGCTCGGCTGCCTTCTGGTACATGCCGAAGCCTTTCTGCGCGCGCGGCGTCAAGACGACCTTTGCGCCCAGCATACGCATCAGCTTGCGCCGCTCGATCGAGAAACTGTCGGCCATGGTGACGACGAGAGGATAGCCCTTCTGCGCGCACACCATGGCAAGACCGATGCCGGTGTTGCCGCTGGTCGCCTCGACCACGGTCTGGCCGGGCTTCAGCGTGCCGTTGCGCTCGGCGGCCTCGATGATGTTGACGGCCAGTCTGTCCTTGACCGACGCGGCCGGGTTGAAGGCCTCGGCCTTCACATACATCGTCACGTTGTCCGGCCCCAGGTTGTTGACCCGGATCACCGGCGTGTCGCCGATGGTGTCGAGCACGCTGTCGAAGCGGCGGCCGCGGCCGTTGGTCGTACGGATACCTGATGTGGTCATGGAAGCCCCCTTTGCGTTCGCGCCGCCACGCTTTCTGTGCCTGACGGATCGCCGGTTAGAATGGATGGCGGCAAATGTGACGTAAAGATAGGGGCCGACCGTGTCGGATCAACCTCGCGTTTCCGCGGTGACGGACCGAATTGTGTTTCAGTCGGGTTTCAGTTGCCCGACGCGTCGGGAACGCGACTCCACCCTGTTGCGCGGTCGAGTTGCAGCGACCATGCGGGCGACCCGTCTTCGTGCACGAAGTCGGCCACCAGGCTGTCGCCCGACACGCGCACGTCCTGGACCGAAATCTCCGGTTGCTGGTTCCAGTCAAGAAAGCGGCTGAGCAGACCCTTCACTTCGTCTGGCTCAAGCGGAACGGGCAGTGGTTGAACGACCATCGGCGTGTACACCGTGTGCACGGTGCCGTTGGGATACACTTCCATGAACCCGCCATCGCCGTGAGCGTAGATGTGGGAACACACCGTCTTGGTGGGCGAATACGTCAGACAATTGCGGTCGCCATCGATCGACCACGGCATGCCCCAATGGCCCTTTACTCTGTCGGCGATCGCGAAGTTACCGGACGCGGTGCCGGTCGCGAGGTCCCAGTATGTCGTGCCGGTGATCGGAGCGCCGACGCCGACGAAGCTGAAATTCTGTCCGCTGCCTAGCAGAGCGCGGATCTGATCGCCTGTCAGTGGCTCGGCGCCGTCCGGCGCGCTGGTGGGCAGAACCGACTGCGCGGACGCGCCGCCAGTCGAAATGAACAGGGCAATCAACAACGTGACGAGGAAGCGCATCGAATGATCTCCAACGCTTGTGTGAGGCGTTAGAATAGGTGCTGGGCTCCTGCGCGTCGTGGCAAAGCTGAACTGGCGCGCGCTTTCAGCCCGCATTCTGCAGAACTGCGACAGATAATGTGCAAGATAAGCCGACCAATGTTCGCCTCTGATCGTGAATATCACGCCAACCTCGGCAATGTTGACTATTGGTCATCGTGGGTCGCAGAAGCCCTTCGACGGCATGACCTCGACAATTGTCATGCCGCGATGGTCGCCGGGTTCAATGCTACATATCCAACATTTCTATGTGACGATGTCGTCGTAAAGTTCTTTGGTTTTCTGCATAGCGCAGCGCAAAGCCACGCGAACGAGCGCGCGGCACACATGGCGCTTGCCGCCGTTCCTGAAGTCAGCGCACCGGCGCTTTTGGGCGATGGTAGGCTGTTTGAGGACCCAGACGAGCCATGGCCATACCTGATCACATCGCGCGTGGCCGGAAGTGCGTCGTGTGACGTGGAGCTGACGCTCCGAGAAAGACGCGCCATTGCCATGCGGTTGGGGGAGCAGGTTCGGTGTCTGCACCGGCTGTCGCCGCAAGGTGTTGCTGTGCACGATGATTGGCTACCCATCGACATGACATCGGCTTTGCAAGCGAGTTCATTGCCACACCACCTTGTCCAGCAGGCCGACGATTTCATCGCGCGTTTGGCGCCCTTCGACCGTACCTTCGTGCACGGCGATCTCTGCGCCAACCACGTCTTCATCGACGACGGCCGCGTTGCCGGCATCATTGACTGGGGCGATGCGCTGGTGACCGATCGTCACTATGAGTTGATCCAGCTCTATCGCGATATGTTCGATTGCGACAAGGCGTTGTTTCGGGTCTTTCTGGACGCCAGTGACTGGCCGGTGACGCCCCACTTCCCGCACCAAACGCTGGGTCTTGCACTCTATCGACAGGCAATCGGTCTGGCTCAGCATCGCACGATGGACGTGTTCGAACCGATCGCGGCGCGGTATCCATTCCGCGATATCGCAACGCTCGACGAGCTCGCATTGGCGCTCTTCCGCGTCTAACGCCCGACGCCGCGTTCGGGCCTGTTATCGTACACATGGACGATCTTGAGCGATGCCGTGTTTGCCGCGTTAGTCCACGATTGCATACCGACGCGCTTGTCGCGCGACGGTGAGCTGGTAGGCTGTGCTGACGTGGTGACAACAGAGGGTGGGCAATGACGTCGAGTGTATCGTGGGTGTTTGAGGTTGCCGTCAAGGCGGGCGAGGCCGACAACCTCAAAAAGTTGATCGCCGAAATGGCCGAGCGGGCGGAAGCGAACGAGCCCGACACGTTGTCGTTCCAGTGGTCGATCAGCGCGGACGGTGCCACGGCGCAAGTCCACGAGCGCTATGCCCATTCGCAGGCAGCGCTGACCCACCTTGAGTCGTTCAATCAGAACTACGCCGACCGCCTGATGGCTCTGGTCGAGCCGCAGCGCATGACCGTCTACGGCAACCCCGATGAAGCCTTGAGAGAGACTTTAGCCGGGGCCGATCCCGTGTTCATGGAAAGCGCCGGCGGCTTCACGCGTTAGACATCGAAAGTGGTTGCCTCTGTGAACGCCTGGTCGAGGTGCAGGGGAGGCTGCATCAAACGACGATGCCCTTGAGATCAAGGAGATCGTCGGGCCAGGGACGGTTGCCGAGTGCGCAGACCATGCTGCCGCGATAGACCAGGGTTCGCCACATGCTGTCGCGGTCGAGCAGGCGGATCTCGTTCGTCATCTCGCGGTAACCGTTGGCGTGGTAGACCGCCGGTTCGTAAGCAAAGAGAACGCAAAACTCGATCGCGCGCTGCTTAAGCTCGCGGTGCGCGATGTCGATGGCGCGCCGCGCAATGCCCTGGCGGCGCAGGGCAGGCGCGACGGCGACATCGCCCAGCATGGCGATACGGTTGGGGTCGCCACCGATGGTGACGTCGCGCTCATAGACCGCGACATGGGCGGCCACATCCCGACCGTCGGTCAGCCCGAGAACGCGGAACACCGGTGTTTCGATCTCGGAGACGTCATGGAACGTAGCGCTGTCGAAACTGACATCGATGAGCTGTCGGACGCCGTCGCGCAAAGCCGGCGTGAGCGTGATCTCGGGAACAATACGCAAATCGATCATGGTCGCCACACTGCGTCGTTAGAACCGCGCCCGAGCCTTGCCGATCCCGTGGATGGCCGCCGAACCGACGTCGTCCACATGTTCGAATCCATGGGGCGCGGCGGCTTAGGTCGAAGTACTTTTTGGCTTGATGGAAACTTGTCTTACAACTTCACGTAGATCTTTAGCTCTTTCTCATACAAGTATAGAGAGTAATTTGGCGCGTTCGCAACACGTCTTTGGTCGCGATGTATCCACGCGACTACTATTGGGGCCTCTTCGCTCGCCGGTACAGCCACGCCGGGCGCGAGAGTGGCCACCATGGGCATCTTGGGCAATCGACTTCCCGGGCAGATGTCGCATGGGTGCCGTTGGACGAGCGGGCCGTAGCCTGGTCGCCGACCAACGGCGAGACTGTCACGAACGCGTCGCTGCTATCCACCTAGGGTTATCGGTTGGAACGGCGGCTGAACGTTCACACGACAACGGTATGCACCTCGATCAAGACCGAAGGCATCTTCAACGACACGACCACGTTCCAGGTCACCCCGAATCCCGCGTGCAATGTGGGGATCAACCGCCAACGTTTCCGCTAACCAACCGGACGTCATGGCCGTCATCGTCCGCTATCTGACGCACCCGCAGGTCACGATCGATCCCGCCGTTCCGGTGCCCCTGTGGTCGTTGAACGAAGTGGGCCGAGCGCGCGCCGAAACCTTCGCCGGATACCCCTGCCTGCGCAATACAACGCGCATCGTCGCGAGCGGTGAGGTGAAGGCGGTCGAAACCGCCGACGTCATCGCGCGTATGTCGGGTCTTGCTATCGAGGTACGCGAGGCCATGCATGAAAACGACCGCTCGGCGACCGGCTTTCTTCCGTCCGAAACGTTCGAAGCGGTCGCCGACCGGATCTTCGCCGCGCCCGAAGAGAGCGTGCGCGGTTGGGAATGCGCGATCGATGCACAGCTGCGCATCGTGAGGTCAATTTCACGAAATCAAACGCCCCGGCGGTTTCGCGCCGGGGCGTTGAATGGAACCAATCCAGGCCAAACTAGAAACCGGCCTTCACCTCATCGAAGAGGCGGATGTAGCTCTCTTCCACATTGGCCTGCATGGCGGCGAAGTAGATGCCGTTGTTGAGCAGGGCCTCCGGCGTGGAAAGACCCAGTGCGACCAGCACGTCTTCGGGCACCAGATCGAAGGCCTTCTTGTTGGCATGGCCAAAACCCCAGCTCTCGATCTCATAGGCTCCAGCCTCCGGACTGGTCATGGCATTGATCAAGTCATAGGAGGCATCGAGGTTCTTGGTCTCGGGATGGATGGTCAGACCGCAGCACCATGTGAAGATGCCTTCCTTTGGCACGCCCAGCTCGATATCCACGCCCTGATCGCGCAGGCGGACATAGGAGTCGTTCCAACCATAGGCCGCGACCAGTTCTCCAGAGGCCAAGGCCTGATCGATCTCGGAGACGTCGCCCCAATAGAAACGTAGGTTTTGTCGCTGCATTTCCAGAAGCGGGCGAATCTCCGTCAGCTGTTCTTCGTTCATTGCGAAGATATCGTCGACGCCCGCCAACAGGCCGGCAATCTGCACGTTTGCGGTGGAGTCGTAGGAAGCGATGCGGCCGGAGTACCAGTCTTCAAAGATGATCGCCCAGCTCAGGTTGTCGCCGGCATGCTCTGGCGCCACCAGGTCTTTGCGGTAGAGCACGGTCGAGTTGCCCCAGTCCATCGGCATGTAGTAGCGCTTGCCGTCGTGAAGCGAGCCTTCGATGTCGGTCAGGCCCTCGAACATGTCGGGCAGCCACTCCAGGCGGTCCGGATCGAGCGGGGCGATCAGGCCGGCCTCGCGCCATTTCACAAGCTCATAGGTACACGGGTGCATGACGTCCGGCGTGAAGCCTTGACGCATTTTCTGGAATCCTTCGTCCTCGGCGGCCCAGAAGGTCGCTTCCGGCGAACCGCCGTACTTCTCCGTATAGGACGGATGAAACTCCGGCGTCTCGTAGCCTGCCCATCCGAAATACATCACCTCGCCGGCGGCCCGTGCGGGCCGGCGCAGAACTGGTAGGGTCAACAGGCCGACGCCGGCACTTGCGAGAATCTGTTTAAACTCGCGTCGGGTAAGCGACTTATCCTGCAAACGTTCAATAAGCGCTTTGCTCTCCATGACATGCTCTCCCATTCATGTTCATTCAAATGCGAGGCCGCACCCTGGCCCAAAAAAGAGGGCGGCTTTGCCGCGCAAAGCCGATGCCGTAATCCCAATGTGGAGCGTAGCGGGTCTGCATTGCCTGTACAAACAGCCAACGGTCGTGCGAATGCCCCCGGGTTCGTTCTAAACTAACGGCCACGTGTTGAGAGAACCCTGGATAGCCCGCCGCACCACGGCCGTCATCGCCGTCGTGGCGGCGCTCGTCCTGGCCTTCGGTGCGGCGGCCTGCGTTTCAAAGCAAAGTTGGGAAGCGACGCGGGTGTTGCAGGATATCGATGCCGGCGGCGGCCCGAGCAGGCTTAAGGAAACAACGCCTCAGCCGCGGCGCAGTCTGGTCACCTATGCCATCGACGGCCGGTCGTTGGTGGCCGATATCTACGAGCCCTTGCAGCCGATCGGCGCCGGTCTTGTTCTGGTGCCGGGTTTCACGGAGGACGGCAAGGACGACATCCGTGTGATCGACCTGGCGATGTCGCTGGCGCGTGCGCGGTTTCTGGTTCTGGTGCCCGATCTCGCGGGCTCGCGCGCGGAGGAGATCCAACTGGATGACGCGCGCACCATTGCCGACGGTGCCGTCTTCCTGGCCGAGAGCGATCTCTTGCCGGCGGGTCACGATGTCGGCGTCGCGGCGATTTCCTATGCGGTGGGTTTGGCGCTCCTGGCGAGTCTGGAGCCGGACGCCGGCGACAAGATCGACTTTCTGGTCGGGCTTGGTGGTTACCACGACACGCAGGCCGTGGTTACCTTCGCGACCACCGGTCACTATCGGCTGGAAACACGTGAGAGCTGGTCGACAAAGGATCCCGTGCCCGCCGCCAAGTGGCGTCTGTTGTCGAGCAATACCGAACTCTTGGACGATGCGCAGGACCGCGCCCTGTTGCAGGCCATCGCGGAACGCCGCAGTCGGGCGGAGAACGTGCCGATCGATGACCTCGTCGCCGGCTTGGGGCCGGAGGGACGGGCGTTGTTGGACGTCATGATCAACGACGATCCCGAAGCGGTTGGCGACCTGTTGCAGGACCTGCCGCCGGCGATTCGCGGCCAACTCGAGACATTGTCGCCGTCAAACTACGACCTCAGCCATCTGGAAGGCCGCCTGATCCTGATCCACGGCCGCGAGGACACGTTGATCCCCTATACGCAAAGCATCGCCCTGGGCGACGCGGTCGCCGGCAGCGAGGTCTTTGTGATCGATGGCTTTTCGCACATCGACCGCTCAGGCATGGGCCTTGATGGCAAGCTGCAACTGATCACCGCCCTGCAGGCCGTGTTGGACAGGCGTCTTTAGGGGCTTGCGATCAGCTTGCCTTGAGCGCCTCGCCGACGCGTTCCTCGATCCACAGCGCAACTGCGGTGTGGTCGGCGTCGGGACCGAGCGCTTGGGACGCCTGCTGCGCCATCTGTACAGCGAGATCGCTGAGCGGCACGGGTGTTTTCGTGCGCTCGGCGATAGCATGGGCGGTGCGCAGGTCCTTTGCCATCAACGATAACCCGAAACCGGAGTCGAAGGTGCGGCTCAAGACATGTGGCGCGATCTTCTTGTCGGTCGAATTGTTGCGGCCGGTCGAGACGTTGAGGATGCTGTTGACCATGGCGGGGTCGAGGCCGAAGCGCTGGGCGGTGATCAGGACCTCGATGGTCACCATCAACGCGGTCGCCGAGGCCAAATTGTTGAGTGCCTTCATGGCCTGGCCGCTGCCGAGGCCGCCGGTGCGGAAGATCTTGCCGCCCATCACCTCGAACAACGGTATGGCGCGGTCGATGGCCGCGTCACCACCACCGGTCATGATGGTCAGCGTGCCTGCCTCCGCGCCGCCGGTGCCGCCGGAGACCGGCGCGTCGATCATGGCGTGGCCCAAGCGATCGACCTCCGGTGTGATCGCGTCGTAGGCCGAGGGGTCGCCGGAGCTCATGTCGATGATGAGGCTGTTCGGCGGCAGGTGGCGCAGCAGGTCGCCCGCGCCGACCAGCACGTCGGCGACAATGCGGCCATCCGGCAGCATGGTGATAAGGCGGTCCGTCCGGGCGAAGGCGTCCGGCCCGTCCGCGATCTCGGCGCCGAACGTGGCGGCGAACGCGGCCTGCCGTTCGGCATCGGCGTCCATGCCGATCAGCCTGAAACCCGCTTTGCACAGGTTGCCCGCCATGGGCCAGCCCATGTTGCCCAGGCCGACAAAGCCGACCAGCGCGTTCTGCGGCATGGCAAATCTCCCCGTCTCGTGATGAAGTCGGCCACAAGTAGCCTTGCGCCGCCACATTATCGCGGCAACCCGATTAAGGAGGAAGCCATGACCGATAAAGGTGTGAAGCCGGAAGACGTGTTGCCGGATGGCGACGACTTCGCGACGATCAAGGGCGTGCGCGTACGCAAGGGCAGTATTGCCGCATCCATGCGCAACATGGCGATGTTGGAGTCAGGCTCGGCCGACGAGAAAGCAGCCGCGATGCAGGCCATCAAGGATCTGGCGCCGGGTCTCGCCGCACTCGATGTCCACCGCTTCTTCCAATGCCGCATTCCCAAGATCGAAGCGATCCTGGCCGAAGCGGCCGAGCCTTTTGATGACGTTGCCGACCCCGAGCCCGAGAGCACCGTCGCCGCGTTCATCGCGGCGTTCGACCGTGCCGATCTCGCGTCCATGGAGGCGCTGCTGGCGGCGGACGCGGTGAGCTACATCACCAACGCCGACGGTGGCGTCAACCGGTTGGAGGGTAGCGACGCCCTCATGGAGAGCGTGCGCGCGATGAAGATCGAGCAGGTCAATCTCAGTGTCGCCATTACCCAGACGGCACGTGTCGGGCTGCGTCAGGTCATGGCGATGGTCGAGATCAAGGCCGAACGCAAGGGGCGGTCGCTGCATAACCACGCAGCGTTCCTGATGACCGTGCACGAACGGCGGATCGACGAGATCCGCATGGTCGAGGCGCTGCCCGCCTATAGCGACAGTTTTTGGAAGGAATGATGGGGGGTGGAGAGAGCCCGGTTAGTAGGTGGGCGGGCCTTCCCAGTAGCCGCGGGACCGTCCCGGCGCGTTGATGATGACCTCGCGATAGAGCGTCTTGGCGCTCGTGGCGACACGTTTGAACGAGGCGGTGTTCGTCGTGTTGGCGGTTTTGCTGGTCATCGTTGGCGCTCCATGTCCAGGCAGTCAGGCTTGATGCCAACAAGATGGGCAGGGCGCGCGCAAATACCCGTGAAAGCGCCGTGATCGGTGACGGCGGTCACAGGGTAAATCTAGCCTCTTCGCGAACAGGTCAGAGCGGCGGTTTGCCGCGGATGGCATCGGCGAGTTTTTCGGCGATCATGATGACCGGCGCGTTCAGGTTGGCGGTGACGTTGCCGGGCATGATTGAGGCGTCGATCACGCGCAACGCTTCGGTCTCGTGCACCTGGCCCTCGCCATTGGTGACGCTGTCGTCGCCGGTGCCCATGCGGCAGGTCGAGCAGGGGTGGTATTCGGTCGAGCCTTCGGCGGCGAGCCAGGCGAGGATCTCCGCATCGCTTTGCACATCCGGCCCGGGCGACATCTCGGCACGGCGCACGGGATCGAACGCGGACTGGGCGGCCATCTCGCGCGTGCGCTGCAGACCATGGATCATGACGCGCCGATCGTCCTCGTCGTCCAGATAGTTGAAGAGGATCGCCGGGTGGGCGCGGGGGTCGACGGATTTGAGCCAGACGCGTCCCTGACTCTTCGGCCGCATGATGCCCATGGAGAACATGAAGCCCTCGGCGACATTGCTCTCGGCCTCACCCATCTGGGCGCAGACCGGATAGAACTCGTGCTGGATATCCGCGTAGTCGACGTCGTCGGAGCTTTTGAAGAAACAGCCGGACTCGCAGAATGTCGACGCGCCGAGGCCAGATTTGAAGAACAGCCACTGCGCGCCGATGCGATAGCGTCCGAGCCCCTTGAACTTGCCGGCGGGAGAGACGCCGGGCGGTGTCGAGAACTGAATCGGCACGATCAGGTGGTCTTCCAGATGGCGGCCGACCGCTGGCACCGCGGCGTTGACGGCGATGCCGTGCTCGGACAGATGGGCGGGATCGCCGACGCCCGACAGCAGAAGAAGCTGGGGCGAGTTGATGGCGCCACCG
>JBCCIS010000034.1 GCA_039028155.1 Pseudomonadota bacterium | reverse complement strand
TATGGCTTGTGGGTCGCCGACATCCGTGACGGCGAACGGTTCCGCACCGTTTTCACGGACAACGCGCCATCCATCATCGACGCGACCAACAAACCGCTGGCCTTCGCGAGCTGCATCCCGAACGGCATCGTGCATGAGACGACGCGGCGCCTGCGTCTTGCCGGCATGCCGCTTATCGACGGTCTTGGACCGGCGATCAGCGCCATCGCCCACGGGTTTGCGTGGCGCAGCGGACAAGAGCGTCGCTTTCTGCCGCCACCCGATGCGCCAGACGCCGACGTCATCGAGGCCTGGCGGCAGCGCCTGACCTCCGGCCAGCCGCTCGATGAGGCCGACGGTCTCGATCTGCTGTCGGCCTTCGCCATACCGGTGATCGATCATCGGATTGTCGAGACGGTTGACGAAGCCGTCGCCACCGCTTCGGCCTTTGGTTACCCGGTGGTCATGAAAACGGCCATGGCCGGCATCGCACACAAGTCGGATGTCGGCGGCGTGGCACTTCATCTAAGCGACGAAGCTGCCGTACAAACGGCCTGGGACGATCTTACCGCGCGCCTGGGCCCGCGCTGCCTGATCGCACCGATGGCGCCCGGCGGGGTCGAGATGGTGCTCGGCCTGATCCGCGATGCCCAGTTCGGGCCCCTGGTGATGATCGGGACAGGCGGTATCTTCGTTGAGGTGCTGCGCGATCGCCTGCTCGCCGTACCACCCTTCGGCGTCGATGTCGCGCGCGGGTTGATCGACCGCTTGCAGGCGAGGTCAATGCTTGACGGTCTGCGCGGCCGGCCAGCCGCCGATATCGACAGTCTGGCCGATGCGCTCGCCCGATTCTCCGTCCTGGCCGCCTCGCTCGGCGACCTGATCGCCGAGGCCGACGTCAATCCCATTCTGGCCGGGCCCGATGGCGTCATTGCCGTCGACGCCCTGGTGATCGCCGACCTACCATCGGACCATCAAGACAAGGAGGAAGCACCGTGACCGACGAAGTCCTCTACGAGGTGAACGACAAGATCGCCCGCATCACCATCAACCGGGCGAACAAGATGAACTCCATCAATCCGCCGTTCATGGCCGAGCTGTCGGCCGCCATCCGCAAGGCCGATGACGACGACAATGTCTCGGTCGTCATCCTGACCGGGGCCGGCGATCACTTCGGCGCTGGCTATGACCTCAAGTACGAATGGGGCAACGAGTACGGCCGTGGCCCCATGGGTACCCGCAAGATGCTGACCGACTGTGCGGCGTTCGAGTTCTCACCCTGGGATTGCTCGAAGCCTGTGATCGCCATGGTGCGCGGCTACTGCCTGGCCGGCAGCTGCGAACTCGCCATGATGTGCTGCATTACTTTCGCCGCCCAGTCCGCCCAGTTCGGCGAACCGGAGATCCGGTTTTCGACGGCGCCGCCGGCGGTCATCATGCCCTGGCTGGTCGGCCTGAAGAAGGCGCGCGAACTGCTCTATACCGGCGACATGATCAGCGCCGAGGAGGCCGAACGCTGCGGCATGGTCAATCGGGTGTTTCCCGATGACGAGCTCGAGGCCGAGACCCTCCGTTATGCCAAGCGCGCCACGGCCATTTCCCTTGAAGGCCTACAGACCACCAAGGCATCGATCAACCGCGGCGCCGAGATCGCCGGCCTGCGCCAGGCGATCGCCTATGGCGTCGAAGTCGGTGGCATCTTGGATGCCTCGGAAACCGAGCAGTACAAACAGTTCGAGGCGGTGCGCTCCAAGGAAGGTCTGTCGGCCGCCATCCGTTGGCGCGAAACCCAGTTCGAATAGGCAGACAAGGCATGAACCCGGGTGCCACCGGGGTGTCGCATGCAGCTTGCCTGCGCGACTCCCTGGCGGCATAGTCCGGCTGTGCAAACCCGAGCCGAAACCCATCCGACAGATCTGAACGAGGCCGTGCGCCGGTACCAAGCCGGCGAACGCGGCGCCGCGATCGAGTTATGCCGCGATCTCGTGGCGCGGCAGCCGGGCGATCTACGGGCACGCTATACGCTCGCCGTCATGCTGCTGGAGAGTGGCCGACTTCGCGATGGCATCGTTGAGCTCGACCAGTTGTTGAACCAACGCCCGGACGATGCCGACGCACTCCACAGCCGCGGCATGGCGCACGACCGGCTCGGCAACTCCGAGGCTGCCATCGCCGATCTTGAGAAGGCCATCGCGCTGGCGCCCGGCAAGGTTGAGGCATGGTTGGTCCTGGCCGGCGTCCACCGGCGCGCCGGTGACATCGACAAGGCGATCATCGTGCTGCGGGACGCCCAAAAGGCGTCACCGGAACACGCCGGATTGACCAACAATCTGGCATCCCTGCTCGCCGAAACCGGCGCGCTGGACGAAAGCCGAGGGCTGCTTGAGGCCTTGCTTGCCCGCGACCCCGCGTCGACCGCCGGCCACTACAATCTGGGCAACACGCTGAAGGCCATGGGCGACGCGGAGGCTGCCGTCGGGCACCTTCGCCAGGCGGCAGAACTTGATCCCGGCTTCTATAGCGCGTGGCACAACCTGGGTAACACGCTGCTGGACCTGGGCCGCGTCGATGAGGCGGCCGGCGCCTACGATCATGCGACCGGCATCAAACGCCGGCCCGGCGGACCCACGGTTCCGGCAAACAACTTCAATCAGACCAGCCGCACCAAGCTGGAGCACGACATCGAGCAGCTCGACTATCTTCTGGAGCGCGGCGTGCTCGACGCGGCCCATCAACAGACTGCCGCAGCCTACCGCGCGGCGCTGAGTTCGTTGGAGACACCCGACGCCGACAGTCACATGGTCGACCTGCCGGCGGCCGCAGCGGCGATGTTGAAACCGACCTACAACCGCATGATCCACAAGGACGCCGGTGCCGCGCTTGATGGCCCAGCGGTCAACCCCGAGCTGGACATCGCGGCAATCGAGGCCGACTACAAGAAGAATGCGCCCGGCATAACCTTCTTCGACGATTTTCTGACGGCCGACGCCGTCCGGGGCCTCAGGCGCTTCTGTCTGGAATCAACGATCTGGTACGAGTTCCGCTACGCCAACGGTTATCTCGGCGCGTTTATGGAAGACGGCTTTTGCTGTCCGCTGCTGCTGCAGGTCGCTGAAGAGATGCGCACGGCCCTGCCCGCCATCTTCAAGCACCATAGCTTGCGGAAATTGTGGGCGTTTAAGTACGACAGCCGGCTGAGCGGTATTCCTATGCATGCCGATTTCGCCGCGGTGAACGTGAATTTCTGGATTGCACCCGATGAGGCCAATCTTGATCCCGATGGCGGCGGGTTGGAGGTATGGGATGTCGAAGCGCCGCTCGACTGGGACTTCGCGGCCTACAACCGCGACGGGCCGCGCATGCGGAACTTCTTGGCCGAGAACAACGCCAAGTCGATCAATGTGCCGCACCGGCAGAACCGGGTCGTGATGTTCAACTCCGACCTGTTTCACGAGACCGGCCGTTTGACCTTCAAGCCGGGTTACGAAAACAGGCGCATCAACATCACCATGCTCTACGGCAAACGCGGCGACTCGGCTTAAGCCATGAGTATCGTCGATTCCATGCTGAAGGCCTCGATGCAGAATCTGCGCGCCGGTCGGCGCGACGAGGCCGCCAAACTGTGCCGCGACATCTGCCGCATGGAGCCGGAACACGCGCGCGCCCACAGCCTGCTGGGTATGATCGAGTTTCAGAATGGCGAGACCGACCGCGCGCTCGGACTCTTGGCGCGCGCGCAGCAGCTGAACCCCAATCTCCCCGACGTGCCGCGTGCGCTGGCCGAGATTTATCTGGGCATGGACGACCTGGATAAGGCGCTGGAGGCACAGAAACAGGCGATCAGTTTCAATCCCCGCGACCCGAGCGGACATCTGCAGGCGGCGGTGATCCTGCAGCGGCTAGGACGACCCGACGAAGCCGAGGTCGAGGCGCGCGACGCACTTGCGCATAATCCCAACATGATCGGCGCCCACCAACTGCTCGGCACCATCACCTATCTCGACGGACGTCTTACCGAGGCGGTTGACGCCATGGGCAAGGCGCGCGCCAGCGAAACGCCCGTGCCAGATCCCAACCACACCTTGGCGCTTGGATTGCTGGCCACAGGTGAAGCCGACAAGATCGAAGCGTTAAGTCCCGCGTTCACGGCGAACCAGACATTCGGTGAAACAGTCGTCCGGGCGATCAGCGCATGGATCGACAACCAACCCGACCGGTGCAGCGACCTCTTGGCCCAAGCCCGCCCTCTTATTCCCAGCCTGCCGACCGACGCGCCCAACCGCTCGGTCTTTGTGACCTATCTCAACATCCTCGATGAGTTGGTGTCGTGGCGGGCAAGCCATGAAGCGCACTACAACGGCGCCGCTGAACGAACTCTCTTTGTCGTTGGCGACAGCCACACACTGACCCCGGCCAATGTGGTCCTGCCGGTCGACGGCGTGCCGACAAGACTGCAGACGCGTTTGGTGTTCGGCTGCAAGGCTTGGCATCTGATACGCGAGGCGCCGAGCCCCTACCGTGGCGGCTTCGATCTGGCGATGACGCGCATACCCGAAGGGGAAACAGTCGTCGCGGTCTTTGGCGAGCTCGAT
Source organism: Pseudomonadota bacterium (assembly GCA_039028155.1). Taxonomy (NCBI): domain Bacteria; kingdom Pseudomonadati; phylum Pseudomonadota; species Pseudomonadota bacterium. The sequence continues at coordinate 51,626 of JBCCIS010000034.1, read as the reverse complement.
TGCCGATTGAAAGAAGGCATCGTTCGCGTGCTGCGAAAGGACCCCGGTCTCGATCGCGACACCCTGATCGACGACCTGGTCGAACGTTATGTCGACCGTCTGCTCGCGAAAGGAGCCGAGCGCGGCCAAACCGTTTGGTTCCAAAGCCCGCCTATGAGCAACATCAACATGAGCCTGGTCGAGGACGAGGTTCGCGATCTCTTCCTTCACGTCATCAAGCGCTTCAACGATCGGCTTCGCGACGTGACCCGCGAAAGAGGCGCGCGCCTGATCGACGTGAACGCCGTGACAACAGCGGACGACGGACAAGCGGTCCGTGGCCACTACATCGACACCAACCACATTCGCCCGACAGCACTGATCGAAGCTTACAACAGCTAGGTCTCTTCCCCGTTTACGCGGAACCTGCGCCAGCCCTTACCTCCTCGCGCACCGGGCTTGACCCGGGGCCCATGAACACGGACAGCGGCCGGTATGCCGGTTCACGTGTTCTTGGATGCTGGATCTGCGCTACGCTTGTCCGGCATGGGAGGACTAGAGTGGGGCGAGACCGGTACCACGTAACGCGGGTCTGCTCTCGGGTGGCGTGGTCTGCCGGGGCTTACAGCGTTCGCTCGTAGACGCGCGGAAAGGCCGGCGCATCGAGCGGTTCGCCAGGCTTGAGGCCGCGATCGGAGAAGTCCGGCTCCATCTCGCCCGGGCGTTCGATATAGACGGCGTCGTCGCCGACCCACGTGGTCGAAACGACACGTCGGCTTCGTCCGGCTTGGCTATTGCCCGGCGCGCCATGCATGCACATGCCGTGAAACACCAAGAGGTCGCCCGGCTCCATGGCGGGCGCCAGAATGGCATCGGCGTGATCGCGGTCGATATCCGGCGGCTCGGCGTAACCGTCGGCGCCGTTCCGACCATAATCGCCGAGATCCTTGAAACGCAGAGGCTTGAACGCCTTGCCCCAACGATGAGATCCCCGCACGCAGCGCAGCACGACATCTTCCGGCACCGGGTCGACTGGCGCCCAGACAATACAGATCTGCCTGCCGTCGACCGCGTAGTAAGGCTGGTCCTGATGCCAGGCGCTCGGTTTGGCCGTACCCGGCTCCTTCACCCAAACGGCGTCATAGAGAAAGTTCGAGCGCTTCGAGCAAAGCAGCGTCGCCGCGATCTCGCCAACCGGCGAGTGTAGGGCGTAATCCATCAGGTCGGGCACGCGGGCGGACGCGCCGTAATCGCTGAAGAAAAGGCCGGGATCATCGCCATCGGACTGACGGCGCGTATAGCGCCCCGCCGACGCCATGGCACCGGCAATGCCCTGTTCCAAGACACCCACCCAATGCTGCGGCAGAACGCCCTTTAAACAGACAACGCCATCGTCGTCGAACTGCGTGACTTCGTCCGTCGTTACGGCGCGGGCCGGTGCGTCAGGCATGGCGATGTCCCCTCGCTATTTGACCACCAGATCATGCGGCATGGTCGAGACCGGCTCAAATCGATCCGCATGCACAATACCGGTTTCGCCAAGCGACATGGTAAGCCGGTTAGCGCTGTCGACCAAGATCATGTGCATGAAGATGACCATGCCTGGTTCAATCACCGTCGGGTTGGCCGGATAGATCATCGGTTCTTCCATCCACGATGGCGAATAGTTTGCCGAGAGCGAATAGCCGCAGGCGTTAAGGCGGCAGTCTTCCAGCCCGTGCGCGTCAACGACGCGCGCGTGGGCGTCGTAGATTTCACCGAACAGGGCGCCAGGCTTGGCAACGTCCTGGCAGGCAGCAAGCGCCTCGACACAGGCCGCGCGCATGGCCTGATGCCGTGCACTGACGTTGCCGGTCAGGACCGTGCGCATGATACAGGCGTGGTAGTGGCGATAGGCCGCGCCGAACTCCAGCTGCACCTGATCGTTCGCGCCGACCTTCGCGCGTCCGGTGAAGTAACGCACCAGAAGCGCGCCCTCGCCCGAACCGATGATGCCGCGACTGGCCGAATAGTCACCGCCGCCCTCGAAGATCGCGTTGTTCATGACGGCATAGAGGTGGCCCTCGTCGACGCCCGGCTCGATCGCGTCGTTCAAGGCGCCGAGTGCCGCATCCGCCAGGGTGCCGGCCTTTCGCACATAGGTAAGCTCGCTCTCGCTCTTGACGATGCGCTGAGATTGGACGAGGTCGGTGGCGTCTTCCCAGGAACAGAACCCCTGAAGCGCGCCCTCGACCATGACCCAGCGTTGGCCGGTCAGACACCAGGCGTGCAGCTCAACACCGACCTTGCCACCGGCGATACCTTTCTCCTCCAACACCGCCTTGACGTCATCGGCCGGGTTGGCACCGCCGCGGTCGACCCAGATGCGGACATCCGGGATCACCGAAGTATAGGCTGCCTGCTCGCGGTCGGCGGAGCGCGTCACCAGCGTCATCGACCCGTCGGCGAACAGCATGAAACACTGGAACAGAGAGTAGCCGGCGGTGTCGTATCCGGTCAGGTAGTACATGCTCTCCTGCTTGAACAGCAGCAGCGCGTCGAAGCCGCGTTGATTCATCGCCGCAACGGTCTTCGCGCGGCGTGCCGCCAGTTCGTCTTCGGAAAAGTGCAGGTAAGGCATGCTGGTACTCCGGCCAGTGGTGACAGGCGCCATGATGGCAAGCCCGGCCCGGTGCCGCCAGCCATTGTCGCGGCCGAGCGGGTCGGCTATGACAACGCCCGCCCCGCCAACCACCACCCGCCAGCGGAGAAGCCATGACCGACGACCTCTTGACCTACGACTCCGTCGTCCGCCCTGAATGGATCGACGAGTTCGGTCATCTCAACATGGCCTACTACGTGCTGATCTGCGACAGCGCGACCTTCAACTTCTGGGACATCGTCAACGGCGACAGGAAGCTGGAGGACCGCGGCGGCAGCGAGTACGCGGTGGTTGAGGCCCACGTGAACTATCTGGACGAGGTGCGCGAAGGTGATCCTCTGCGCATCACGACCCAGCTCTTGGCCGCCGACGCCAAGCGTTTTCGCCTGTTCCACACGATGTATCACGCGGAAAGAGATTACATCGCGGCGACCAACGAAGTCATGGCGCTGGGTTTCAATCTCAACGAGCGCGGCCTTGAGATCTTCAAGGACGACGTCCAGGAAAGACTCCAGGAGATCCTGGACCGCCACGGCAATCTGGAGCGGCACGACAACGCGGGCCGCGCGATCGGCCAGCCTCGAAAACGTTGAGGTGCTTGGACGACGCGCTCGCTCAGGCCCAGGGCTTGTAGCCGACGACCTGTATCGCGGCCGCCGCGCTGACGATGAAGTCCTTGCCGGGGGCCTGAGCCGCCGCAAGAACCGCATCGATCTCAGCGTCTGTCGCCACGCCCAATGCAACCAGGTTCGGTCTCATCTCGTTCGACAACGCGAGCCGAAGCATGGCAACGACTTCCTCTTGATCCTGCATTGGCCAAAACCCGTTGACGTGCAGGTTCTCAAAGCCGGCCGTGATCATGTCCGAGGGAAGCTGTTCAAGACCATAGTTGGGGTGTCCGCCGCCGTGTTCGATCAAAGCGGTAAACCACGCTTCTAGTTTCTCGATCCAGTCGGACTTGCCGTGCTTGACGTAGCTCTGGGCGACCTCCTCGCCCAGGAACATACCTTTCGGTTTCAGCGCACCGAGAATACTGGCGACGATGCTTGCTGCGTCCGGCGAATAGGACAGGACGTAGCGCGAATGCGCGAAGTCGAAGCGATCAAGCCCGTAGTCGAAGTCCTGGGCGTGGGCGCAGATGAACGTGATATTGCTGATGCCGGCATCGCGCGCTTCTTTTTCGGCGATCTTGACGATGTCACTTGCTTGATCGAAGGCCGTGACGTGGCCGTCCGGCACCACGTTCTGGGCGAAGTAGCGCGCGGTATCACCAATGCCGCAGCCGACTTCCAGAATGTGCATGTCCGGTGTCAGCGGCAGATCGGCGAGACGACTTGCGGTCCCCGGCATGTTGATCTCGTTGAACATTCGGTAGCGCCGAAACGCATCCTTGTGCACACCGAGGTAGTAGTGGTCGGAGTCGTCGTCGGCCGTCATCGCTCGCCCCCGTGGCGTGCTCGCCCCATCAACCTCTAACTAGAGCAGACCCGCGTTTGTCCATGTGCCGCGCAGCTGGTCGCGGCGGGCAGTGCACTGGTCCTCAATAACGAGGAACTCCACTGAGTTGGCGAGCACGTTGAAGTTATAGATGCCCTTGACGCCTGGACACATCTGACTGCCAAAGGCGTTCTCGAAGGTCACCGACTGGCCGGAGACCGTGTAGTCGCCCTCGTACGACGTCTGGTTCTGCAGGTCCAGAGTGTAGGTCCCCATGGTGCTGTCGAATTTCAGCGTCATGCCGCCAAGGCCGCTGTTCCACGTGCCTGATAGAGAGTCCTGGGCGACGACCGGCGCCGTCACCAACAGCACGGCTACCACGATTCCCACTGCTTTCATGGTCGATTCTCCCGACGCTGCGGACGTTGCGTGTATCTTGGCGCATAGGCGGCAATCGCGCTAGGTTCGGCGCAACCCAGGAGAAGCCATGCCTAGCGACGGTTCGCCGGAAATTCACTTCAGCGTCTGCCCGCACGATTGCCCGAGCACCTGCGCCCTGGAGGTCGAGAAGATCGACGACCACACCATCGGCCGTGTCCATGGCGCGCGTGACAACACCTATACGGCGGGCGTCGTCTGCGCCAAGGTCGCGCGGTATGCCGAGCGTATCCATCACCCCGACCGGCTGCTGCAACCGCTGCGCCGGACCGGCGCCAAGGGCAGCGGCGACTATGCCGAAATCTCCTGGGACGATGCGCTTGACGAGATAGCCGAGCGCTTCACGAAGGCTGAGCAGGCATCCGGCACCGAATCGGTGTGGCCCTACTACTACGCCGGCACCATGGGGATGGTGATGCGCGACGGCATCAATCGTCTGCGCCACGTCAAGAAGTACTCCGGCCAGCACAACACGATCTGCACGACTCTTGCCTGGTCCGGTTTCATCGCAGCGACCGGCCGGCTCGCCGGACCCGACCCGCGTGAAATGGCGAAGAGCGACCTGGTGGTGATCTGGGGCACTAACCCGGTGAATACCCAGGTCAACGTGATGACCCACGTGACCCAGGCCCGCAAACAGCGGGGCGCCAAGATTGTTGTCGTCGATACCTACGAAAACGCAACGGCGCAGCAGGCCGATCTTTTTGTTTGCGTCAAGCCGGGCACCGATGCGGCGCTGGCCTGTGCGGTCATGCATGTGCTGTTCCGCGACGGCCATGCCGACCGCGACTATATGGCGCGCTACACCGACGAACCGGACGCGCTGGAAGACCACCTTCAGACGCGCACGCCCGCATGGGCCGAAACGATCTGCGGCGTCCCCGCCGGCACGATCGAAGATTTCGCCACGTTAGTTGGCACAACCAAGCGCACGTATCTGCGACTGGGCTACGGTTTCTGTCGCGGGCGCAATGGTTCGGTCGCCATGCATGCGGCCACCTGCATCGCCAGTGTCACCGGTGCCTGGCAGTACGAGGGTGGCGGCGCGTTCCACAACAACGGCGCGATCTACCACTGGGACCGCACCATGATCGAAGGGCTCGATGCGCGCGACCCGGCGATCCGCGTGCTCGACCAGTCACGCATCGGTCCGATCCTGACCGGCGACACGGCGGCGCTGAAAGACGGCCCACCGGTCAACGCCATGCTGATTCAGAACACCAATCCGATGATGGTGGCGCCCGACCTTGCCAAGGTCCATGCCGGCTTCGCGCGCGACGATTTGTTTGTCGCCGTCCACGAACAGTTCCTGACAGAGACCGCCAAGATGGCCGATATCGTCCTGCCGGCGACCATGTTTCTGGAACACGATGACCTCTACCAGGGCGGCGGCCACCAGCACATCATGTTCGGTCCCAGGGTCGTCGAGGCACCGGGCACCTGCCGCTCCAACCACCAGGTGATCCAAGCACTGGCAGAACGGCTTGGCGTCGCTGACGCCCACCCGGGCCTGACGATGACGCCAGAAGAGCTGATCGACCACACCTTGACCGTCTCCGGCTGGGCGGACCTGGCAACCCTGAAGGAAGCGCACTGGATCGACGTCCAGCCCGACTTCGACACCGCCCACTACATCGATGGTTTTGGCCACGCCGATGGGCGCTTTCATTTTCGCGCCCACTGGTCGCATGCCCAAAACGCCTTCGGGCCTCAAGGCACGCCCGCCTTCATGCCTGGCCTGCCGGATCACTGGGAGGTCATCGATAGCGCGACGGAGGATCGTCCGTTTCGGCTGGTCACCGCGCCGGCGCGCAACTTCCTGAATTCCAGCTTTACCGAGACACCGACATCCATCGCCCGCGAAGACCGACCGACCGTGAAGATCCATCCCGATGACGCTCAGCCGCTGGGTATCGATGATCGCGCGCGCGTGCGCATCGGCAACGACAAGGGCAGTGTCGTCCTGCATGCCGAGCTCTTCGGAGGGCTCAGGCGCGGCACACTCATTGTCGAAAGCATATGGCCCAATCACGCCTTCGAGGAAGGCATTGGCATCAATCTGCTGATCTCATCGGATCCCGGCGCCCCGATTGGCGGTGGCTTGTTCCACGACACCTCGGTGTGGCTGAAGACAGCCTGAGGCCTCAGCGCCAGGCGAAGACCGGCTGTTCCAGGTGGGCGACGCGGGTGTCGCGCCCGCACAGGCCGACCTCGCGGAACTGGTAGATGAAGGCGGCGGTCGGCGCGTGGATCTTCGTGCCGGCGATCGGCATGCGAATGACCGGGCGATCGCTCTCCGGGATGGTGACGAACTCCGGCGAATCCGGGCGGAAGAGGTCGCGAAAGGCGATCCGGTAGATCGTCTCGACCTCGTCGGGGTTGGGTGTCATCGATGCTGCCTTGCCCGCCCACACCACGACCGGCGTGATCAGATAACCGGACCGGGTGGGATAATCGTCGAGCATCCCGAGGACCGAGTCGGCGGTCAGTTCGAGTTCAACCTCCTCCGACAGCTCCCGTAGCGCCGCGACGACAGGGGTCTCGCCGGGATCCAATCGGCCGCCGGGCAGCGCCCATTGGCCTTTGTGACGTTTAAGCCGGCTTGAACGCCTGGTCAGAACGAAGGCGCCCTCGTCGCGTTCGCCCTCGACCACCACGAAAGCGACAGCCGCGCGCTTCAGCGCGTCGTCGTCGTGCTGCATGCGCTCGAGCCTCTCGAGGTTGGCCGTGATCATGGTTTTGAGCGACGGGCCGAAATGAAGGTCGGGGTTTTCGGTCATGGCCATCCTGACCTAGAGCAGATCTTGCCCTGATGGAACCGTTTCACGGTTCCACTTCGCCATGATCCGGTCGAGACGCCAGCGCGGCGAGGGCAAGGCGGCGGTCGTTCACGGATCGTCCGATCGGCGCTACAGTCGCCCGTCAAAATCAGGAGGATCAGATGGAGTACCGCACCATGGGCCGCTCGGGCCTGCATGTCTCGTTGGCCGGGATCGGCTGCAACACGCTGGGCTGGTGGATCGAAGAGCCCGAAGCCAAGAAGGTGGTCCATGCCGCTCTCGATTCCGGCGTTACGCTGTTCGATACCGCCGACATGTACGACGACGGCCGGTCCGAGACGTTCCTGGGCAAGGCGCTGGGCAGGAAGCGTCATGATGCGGTGATCGTGACCAAGTGCGGCATGAAACGCGGCGACGATCAGCGCAACATACCGCGGGGTGCCCGCGGCTACATCATCAAGTCGTGCGAGGCCAGCCTTAAGCGCCTGGGCACCGACCACATCGACGTCTATCTGCACCACGAGCCTGATCCCCACACGCCGATCGAGGAGACGCTCGATACGTTTGGCACCCTGATCGACCAGGGCAAGATCCGTTATGCCGGATGCTCAAACTACGCCGGCTGGCAGGTCGCCCACGCCCACTGGCTGGCGCGCGAGGCGCGCTCGCATCATTTCATCGTCGCGCAGAACGAATGGAACCTTCTGGAGCGCGAGATCGAGACCGAGGTGGTGCCCGCATGCGATCACTACGGCATGGGCATCATGCCCTATTTCCCTCTGGCGATGGGTTTGTTGTCGGGCAAGTACAAGCGCGGCAAAAAGGCCGCGAAGAGCAACCGTCTGGGCGGTGATGATGCGCGCTATGCCGCCATGCTGTCGGACACCAACTTTGATCGCATCGACAAGCTGACGGCATTCGCCGCCGATCACGGCCACTCATTGCTGGAGCTCGCCATCGGTTGGCTGGCCAGTCAATCGGTTGTCTCGACGGTGATTTGCGGTGCGACCAAGCCGGCCCAGGTCAAGGCGAACGCCGCCGCCGTGACAGCCTGGCGGTTGACGCCCGACGAGATGGCGGACGTCGACGGCTTGTTGGCTGGCTGAGCGCTCTTGTCAGGCAAGGGCCGGCGATGCACGCTGGCCCACAATCCACGTTCGACGATGGTAAACTATGCAGCAGTCTTTTCTCGTTATCGACGACTTCTTCGGCAACCCGGAACAGGCGCGTCAAACCGCCTTGTCCATGACCTATCCGGAGCCGCCGCCTGAAGTTCACTACCCCGGCCGCAACTCCAAGGAATCGATGGCATGGCCGGGTCATGAGGATATGTTCAGCCGCATCCTGGGCCATCAGGTGGTGCCAAAGTCGCAGGCCCATGGCAGGGCCCGCGTAACCCTGGCCGAGGACAAGCGCCATGGCAATGTACACGTGGACCCCGGATGCTGCTGGGCTGCCATCATCTATCTGACCCTTAACGAGCATGCATCGGGCGGTACGGACTTCTTCATCAACCGGCGCTACGGTACCGACCGCGCGCCGCTGACCGATCAGGAAGCCCAGGAAATCTATGGCAAGCCAACACCGCGCGATGCGTTGATCGACATTCTGAGCCTTGAAAACTCGAGCGACCCCGACGCGTGGGCGTTGAACTTCTCGCTGCCGATGAAGTTCAATCGCTGCATCTTGTTTCGGCCCTGGTTCTGGCATTCCAGCGGCGACGGTTTTGGCGACAGCCTCGAGAACGGCAGGCTGGTCCAGCTTCTCTTCTTTGCGCCCGGTCCTAACGCGCCCAATGTCCCCCAGGTACCGCCAATCTAGAGCGTTTTCCGTTCACACGGCATCACCAGCCCGCTCCCCTCCCGGCCACCCATGGCAGGATCCTAGGGGTGGCCGGGAGGGGGAGCGGGCCGGCACCGATTTCGTGAAAACGGAAAATGCTCTAGAGGACGGGCCAGAAGCCGCCATATGTGCCATCGCCGCGCGCAATGGGTTATGCTGGCGCCATGTTGATACGGAGCTTAGTCGCGCTGGCAGCGCGCCGTGTGGCGAACGACCCCAAGGTCAGAGCCAAGGCGCGCGAACTCGCGGAGACGCATGCCAAGCCGGTGGTCGAGGAAAAGATCGCCGAGGTGCGCGAAGTCGCGCGAGACGCCGAGCCCGGCACCCATCCGGCACGTGTCGCCGGCCGTGCGTTCAAGAAACTTCTCGACGGCTGACGGGAATAAAACGGCGGCAAAAACGTCCTCTCTCCGCCGTCACGATTGAGCCAAATTGTCGCAACACTGTCTGACCCGAGCGCGCCTTAACTTGTAGAAGGCTCGATGGTGCCCAGCGACCGTTCCCGTCGACATCATGGCAGCACCGTCGGGTGACAGGTTGCTCATGCTCTCAAGAATTCGAACGATGCGTGGTCGTGCAGCAGCACCGTTGGCCGCGATCGCGTTTGTCTTTCTGACAGTCCCGTCGGCGGCGCCGGCGCTTGCCTATGTCGGGCCAGGCGCCGGCCTCACGGCGATCGGCACGGTGCTAGCCCTGGTCGCCGCCTTGCTCTTGGCGATCGTCGGCTTCGTCTGGTACCCGATCCGCCGCCTGCGCCGCCGCCGTCACGAAAATCAGCCGCCCAGGCTGGAGAACGATACGCGCGAAACGCCATGACCTATCTGGTTCTGGCGCTTGCGCTCGCCCTCTTTGTCGCCGTGCTCAAACTCGGCCGCGTGGTCGAACGATCATTCACCGTGGTGACCACCATGCGCGAAGCGACCGGTGTCATGACGTCGACCTCGCTTAGCGACGATGAGAAGGAGGCGCGGATCCAGCGCGACGCGCTTGCCATGCTGCGTGCTTTTGCCATCCTGTTGTTCTGGTCGGTTGGCGCGGTCGCACTATCGATCCTGTTTGTCGCGACCGGTGGCGCGCTGAACTTCTATGACACGGCCAGCATCATCGCGGCGGCGGAAAGCTGGGAAGTCATTGTGGTCGCCGGCATCGCCATGACAGCGCTGTTCGTGGTGCGCTGACCATGAGGCAGGACATTCCCTATGACCGCTTCGACCGCGCGCTCTACAGCCTGGCGTTCGCCAATGTCGACCTGCAGGTCGCGCTAAATGGCGTGGAATGCCGCCTGTTCCGCGACCGCTTGGAACAAACGCCCTGCGAACGGCCGGTCTTCGTGGCGGCGCTGCCGCGTGCGGGCACCACGTTGCTGCTGGATGTGCTCAACATGCTGCCGGAATTCGCCGCCGCGACCTACCGCCACATGCCGTTCGCGCTTTGCCCGCTGCTGTGGCCCAAGATCGCCGCGCCTTTTCTGAGGCGCAGCGAGAACAAGGAACGCGCCCATGGTGACGGCATGGAAGTCGGCTTCGACAGCCCCGAGGCGTTCGAGGAGATCATCTGGCAGGCCTTCTGGCGTCATCACTATCAGGCCGATCGTATCGAGCCATGGTCGGACGCCGACAGGCAGCCGGTGTTCGAGGCGTTCTTGCAGGACTACATGCGCAAGATCATCGCGGCAGGCGGCCGACCGGCGTCGCGTTATCTTTCGAAGAACAACGCCAACATCGCGCGCCTCGATCTCTTGTCGACGCTGTTCCCCGATGGCACGATCATTGTGCCGGTGCGCCATCCCTGGTCCCAGGCGGCGTCGCTTTTGCGTCAGCACCGCCATTTCTGCCGCATCCATCATGACGACCCGTTCGCCCGGCGCTACATGAATTGGCTTGGCCATTTCGAGTTCGGCACAGGTCTGCGCCCAATCGGTTTCCTGACGTGGCAGAACGAACCCCACATCACGCCGGACCAGCCGGCCTTTTGGTTAAGCTGTTGGGCGGCCTGTTATGAAGCGGTACTGGCGGCGGCACCGGAACGACTCGTCCTGGTCAACTATGACGGTCTATGCGCATCACCCTTGGAACATTTAGAGAGCCTGGCTGATGCACTGGCGATCGACGAGCCCGCGGCCCTGATCGCCAAGGCCTACCGGTTCCGCGACGCGACGCCAGCAACTGAACCCGACATTGCCGGACCGCTCAAGGCGCGGTGCAATGACATCTATCAGGCGCTTCTGGCCCGCTGCCTGGCGCCCGGCCGGCCGATGAGCATCGCGGCGGTGGGCATGCGCTGATGACAGGCGATCGCCTTTTACGATCGGCCTTCGTCGTCTCGTTCGGTGTCTTGTGCATCACGTTCGGCGTCTTTGCCGTCATCTACCGCGTCTTTCCCGCGCCGCAAATCATCGAGGCGCGCGCGACGGTGATGGATCTGGCCGAACACTGGCGCAACGATCTGGCACTGGAGCCGACCCGCCACCTGGTGCCCGCCGCCGATCCCCAGCGCGTCGCCTTTTATGTCGAGCAACCGGCCAGCGTCCCGGCTGGCTCCGTCATCATTGGCGGCTTAGCGCCCGACCGCGGACTGCTGCAAGGCGCCACGCTCTATGACGAACAAGGAAACGAGCTTCATCACTGGGCAATCGACTATGAAGCGCTCGATCCCGAAGGCGAAAAGCAGGAAAACGTCATGCTGCACGGCATGCTGGCGTTTCCCGATGGCTCGATCGCCGTCGCCTTCGACAACGGCAACGTCATCGCGCGGATCGATGCCTGCGGCGAACCGCTCTGGGTGACCCCCGGCCGCTACCATCACGTGGTCGCGAACGGCGATGACGACGTTATCTGGTCCTGGGTCAACGACATCCTGATGAAGTTGGATGCCGATACCGGCAAGGTACTGACGAGCATCCACCTCAAACGCGATATCATCGGCGCGCAGAACCAGTACGGCGTCTTTTCCATTCGCACCAAAGAAGACCCCGATCAGATCATCTATCAGGGCAGTGCGTTTCATTCGAACGACGTCGAACCCTTGACCGAAGCGCTCGCGCCTGCGTTTCCCATGTTCGATGCCGGCGACCTTCTGATCAGTCTGCGCGAACTCAACCTGGTCGCCGTGATCGATCCGGAGACCGGTCTTCTCAAATGGTGGAAGCACGGCCCCTGGTTCCGTCAGCATGACCCGGACTTTTTACCCGACGGCCGGATTTCCGTGTTCGACAACCAGATGGGGCTCGGCTCGTCGCGCATCATCGCCATCGATCCGGCGACCGATGCGTGGGACGTCAGCTTCGAGGGTGGCAGCGACATCTCGTTTTATACATGGCAACGCGGCACCCATCAGGTGCTCGACAACGGCGCGATCCTGATGACCGAGCCGGAGCGGGGCCGCGTCCTGCTGGCCGATGCCGATGGCGATCAGATCTGGCGGCGCGAGATGATCTTCGACGACACCCAGAACCATATCGTCACAGCGGCCGCCCACTATTCACCCGGCTTTTTCGAGCCCGGCGCTTTCGACTGCCCGCATCGAGCGGATCATGACTAGGTGGAACCGTCAGGCGGTCCCACCTTGCCATGTGAATCCGCTCTCTATCTATGAGTAGAGCAGATTCACCTGCTCTAGCCCCTAGGTCCTTACCGGACGGGTGACGCCGGCAGCCGATTTCGGGCAGGATGCGCACCCCTCGGTCGCCCGGAGTCGCAATTGAACCTTTATGCCGGCATGCGCGCACGCGAAACCCCGGTTGGCGTCGCGCTGATCGGCGCCGGCAAGTTCGGCGCCATGTTCCTGAATCGCGCCCGCCATACACCCGGCCTACGGTTGATCGGCATTGCCGATCTAAACGTGGACCAGGCCGGGCGGACGATGGCTCAGGCCGGCTGGGATGATGCGAAGACACCCGTCACCGACGACGCGGAAGACCTGATCGCGCGCGACGGTGTCGAGATCGTCATCGAGGCGACAGGCCACCCGGCTGCTGGCCTGCGCCATGCTGCGACCGCCATCCGCGAGGGCCGCCATCTCATCATGGTGAATGTCGAGGCAGACGTTCTGGCCGGGCCCCTGCTTGCCCGCGACGCACGGGCAGCCGGTCTGGTCTATTCGCTCGCCTATGGCGACCAGCCGGCGCTTATCGCCGAACTCGTCGACTGGGGCCGCGCGGCCGGTTTCAAGATCGTCTGTGCCGGCAAGGGCACCAAGTATCTGCCCGCCTTTCACCAATCGACGCCGGAGACCGTCTGGTCGCACTACGGCGTGACGCCGGAGGAAGCGAAGGCCGGCGGCATGAACCCGAAGATGTTCAACTCGTTCCTGGACGGCACCAAGTCAGGAATCGAGATGGCGGCCGTCGCGAACGCCACCGGCCTGACGCCACCCGACGACGGCCTCGGTTTCCCGCCGGTCGGTTGCCATGAACTCTCGGAGGTTCTGAAGCCGCAATCCGACGGCGGCCAACTGCCGGCGCCGGGCATGGTCGAGGTCGTCAGCAGCCTGGCGCGCGACGGTTCCCCGGTCGCCGATGACCTGCGCTGGGGCGTCTACGTCACGATGACGGTGGGCGACGACTACGCCGCCCGTTGTTTCCGCGAGTACGGCATGGCGACAGACGCCAGCGGACGCTACACCGCGATGTGGAAGCCTTATCATCTGATCGGCCTGGAACTCGGCATCTCCGTCGCCAGTATCGCGGTGCGCGGCGAGCCAACCGGCTCGCCTCAGGCCTTTCGTGGCGATGCTGTCGCCGTCGCCAAGCGTGATCTCAAGGTCGGCGAGCTGCTCGACGGTGAGGGTGGCGCGACGGTATGGGGCAAGCTGGTGCCCGCGCAACGATCGCTCGGTGAGAGCCTGCTGCCCATCGGTCTGGCCCAGGATATCGCGCTTCGCCATGACGTTGGTGCCGGCCAGGCGCTGCGCTGGGCCGACGTCGTCATTGATGATAACGATCCGGCGGTACGAACCCGCCGCGCAATGGAAAACACCATCGGCCCCCAAGGCCAACGGGAGACCGCAGCATGAGAACCGAAGAACCGCGCACGATCCGCCTGGAGGACTACCGCCCGCCGGCCTACCGGATCACCGACGTCAGCCTTGAGTTCGACCTCGATCCCTCGAAGACGCGGATCCGCGCAACAATGTCGGTTGTCGACAACGGCCAGGGCGGCGGTCCGTTCAAGCTCGACGGCGACAACCTGCCACTTCTCTCGATTGCCTTAGATGGCCAGCCGCTCGACGATGACGCTTACAGTCACGACGACAACGGCCTCACTCTGCATGAGGTGCCGGATACCTTCACACTTGTCACCGAAACCGAAATCGCGCCGGACGCGAACACGGCGCTGGAAGGCCTTTATGTCTCCAGCGGGATGTTCTGCACCCAGTGCGAGGCCGAGGGGTTCCGGCGCATCACGTTCTTCCAGGACCGGCCGGACGTGCTGGCGACCTACCGCGTCACAATGACCGCCGATAAGACGCAGTACCCGGTGCTGCTTTCGAATGGGAACCCGGTCTCGTCGGAAGATTTCGATGACGGCCACCATCGCGCGGTGTGGCACGATCCCTTCCCCAAACCGTCCTATCTGTTCGCCCTGGTCGCCGGCGACCTCGGCTGCCTGGAAGACAGCTTCACCACGGCGTCGGGCCGCGAGGTCGCCCTGCGTATCTGGTCGGAACACGGCAACGAGCCGCGCTGCACCTATGCGATGGATTCGCTCAAACGTTCCATGCGCTGGGACGAGGAACGTTTCGGGCTGGAGTACGACCTCGACATCTTCAACATCGTCGCGGTCGGCGACTTCAACATGGGGGCGATGGAGAACAAGAGCCTCAACATCTTCAATTCGAAGCTGGTGCTGGCGAGCCCGGAGACCGCGACCGATGCCGACTATGCCTTTATCGAATCGGTCATCGCGCACGAGTACTTTCACAATTGGACCGGCAACCGCGTGACCTGCCGCGACTGGTTCCAGCTGTCGTTGAAGGAAGGCCTGACCGTGTTTCGCGATCAGGAGTTTTCCTCCGACATGCGGAGCCGCCCGGTTAAACGCATCGAAGACGTGCGCGCCCTGCGCGCCGCGCAGTTCCCCGAAGACGCCAGCCCGCTTGCCCATCCGATACGCCCGGCAAGCTATATCGAGATCAACAACTTCTATACGCCGACCGTCTACGAGAAGGGCGCTGAAGTCATCCGCATGATCGAGCGCATCGTCGGACGAGACGGGTTCCGACGCGGCCTCGACCTCTACTTCGAACGTCATGACGGCGAGGCCGCGACCTGCGACGACTTTGTCGCCGCCATGGCGGACGCCAACGATGTCGACTTCACCCACTTCAAACTCTGGTACTCCCAGGCTGGCACGCCGGAACTCTCGGTCGTCGGCCATTGGGACGAAGCGGCAAAACGCTATTCCGTCGGCATCAGTCAGGTGACGCCGCCGACACCCGGCCAACCCGACAAGAAGCCGCTCTTTATGCCGATCGATGTCGCCTTGATCGGCCCCGACGGCGCGCCGCTTGAGATGACCTATGATGGCGCCTCAGGCAAAAGCCATGTCGTCCACCTGCAGGAAGCCGAGCAGACCTTCGTGTTCGAGGGGGTTGCCGAAAATCCTGTGCTCTCCATCAACCGCGCGTTCTCCGCGCCGGTCCGGATCAGGAGCGATGCCGGCGACACGGCTGATGCGTTTTTGATGGCCCATGACAGCGATCCCTTCAACCGTTGGGAGTCCGGCCAGCAATACGGCACGCGGCTCCTATTGCGCGGTGTTGCCGAGATCCAGAACGGGCGGGACATGGCGATAGACGGCGCGTTCATCGGCGCGATCAAAAGCATCATTGACGATGGGGCGCTGGACCCTGCCTTCGCCGCCCAGGCCATTCTGCTACCCGGCGAAGGCTATCTCGCCGATCAGATGGAGGTGGTCGATGTCGAAGCCATCCACACCGCGCGCGAAACACTGCGCGAGGCCATCGCCGGCGAACTGGACGGTCTGCTGCAGGACACTTACCGCGCGTGCCTGAGCAACGTTCCCTATAGTCCGGACGCTGCGGAAGCGGGGCGCCGCGCGCTGAAGAACACCGCGCTTGGTTACCTGGCGGCCGGCGGCCATGTCGACATGGTGGCGACGCAGTACCGCAACGGCGACAACATGACCGACCGCATGGCGGCCTTGGGCTTGCTTAGCGAGCTCAAGACACCCGAACGTCAGTCGGCGCTGGACGATTTCCACGAGCGCTTCAAGGACGACGCCCTGGTCGTCGACAAATGGTATTCGGTGCAGGCGCGGTCGAGCCGCGACGATACGCTGGATCAGGTGACGGCGTTGATGGAACGCGACGACTTCACCCTGCGCAACCCCAACCGGGTTCGCGCGCTGGTCGGCGCCTTCGCCATGGGCAATCCCTTGAACTTCCACCGCGCCGACGGCGCGGGTTATGGCTTTGTCGCCGACCGCATCATCGAGATCGATGCCCTGAACCCGCAGCTCGCTGCGCGTCTGATCGATCCCCTGGGCCGCTGGCGCCGGTTCGACAGCGCGCGCAAGCAGCTCATGAAGAGCGCTCTGGACCGCATTCTGGGCACGCCCAATCTGTCGCGTGATGTCTTTGAGAAGGCCAGCAAGTCGCTGGACGACAGCACCTCGTGAGCACGGTTTCCAACGACACTCTGACATTGACGCCTCAGGCGCCGCCGGACGGGCCAGGATTGGCATTCGACTTTCCAGGTGTGGAGATCGGCGTCGCGGAGTATGCCGAGGGGCCGACCGGCTGCACGGTCATTCGGTTCGCCCAGACCGCCAATCTGGATATCGACAAGCGGGGCGGGGCGATCGGCATGGTCGGCGACTACGGTTCCGTCGACGCGATCTGTCTGGCCGGCGGTTCGATCCTGGGCCTTGAGGCAAGCGCCGGCGTCACCGCGGCGTTGTCGGCCTCACGGGGACACGACACGGGCTTTGACACGCTGCCGCTGGTCTCAGGCGCCATCATCTATGACTTCGGCTATCGCGAGAACGCGATCTATCCGGACAAGGCGTTGGGCGAAGCGGCGCTCGGCGCGGCACAGCCCGGCTGGTTTCCGGTGGGTGCCCGCGGCGCCGGCATGTCGGCCACGGTTGGCAACGCAGCGCCGCTGACGCCCTTTGGATGGGAGACATCCGGTCAGGGTGCGGCGTTTCGGCAGATCGGCGAAACGAAGATCTTGGCGATCTCCGTGGTCAACGCACTGGGCGGCATCTTCAATCGCAGCGGCCAGATCGTGCGCGGCTTCCAGAACCGCGAGACCGGCGAGCGCAAACCGATGGCCGATATCATGGCCGACGATCTGGCGTCAGATGAAGCGGGACCCGGCAACACAACGCTGACCGTCGTCATCACCAACCAGAACCTGGAGGGTTATGTCCGCCAGCAGATGAGCCGGCAAATCCACAACGCCATGGGCCGCATGATCCGGCCGTTTCACACGATCTATGATGGCGATGTCCTGTTTCTCGTCTCGACCGGCGAGGTTGATAACCCCAGGCTCGGTCCGATCACGCTGGGCGAGATGGCCGCCGAGACTCTGTGGGACGCCGTGCTCGCCGCCATACCGCAGGATTGACGGGCGCGAATTCGGGCCCGCTGGTTCACCTCGCCAGCGGCCTGCGCGCCAACTCGGGCATGCGCAGGGCTGCGATGAGCGCAATGATGGCGGCCAGGATGACGTAGTAGGCCGGCGCGAAGTCGTCGGACGTGCGCGATACCAGATAGGTCGCGACCCAAGGCGTAATGCCGCCGAAGATGCCTAAGCACAAGTTGTAGCTGATGCCGGCGCCGCTGCAGCGTACGCGCGGCGGCAAGAGCTCGACCATCACGGGGACAGTCATGCCCCAGCCGATGCCGTTGATCAGGGCAAAGGCGAGCTGCGCGAACAGGATCCAGGCGAGGCTGTGCTGGTGCAGCGCCCACCAGAGCGGCCAGGTCAGAAGAATGCTGGCAATCGCGAACGTGAGGATAACTGGCCGGCGGCCGACGCGGTCGGATACCAAGCCCGCGACCGGTGGTATGACCACCAGGAAAACGAGCGCCAGCGTCGAGATATCGAGCGCTTCGGCGGTCGAATAGTGCATCTCTTCGGTGAGGTAGGAGGCACCGTAGACGAAGACGACGAAGTACATCACACCGGTCGGCAGGACCAGACAGACGATGCGGATCATGCTGCGCCAGCTGGTTCTGATCGCCTCCAGTGCCGGAATCCGGCTGACGTCCTCTATCGACACCATCACCGGCGACTCCTCGAGGCCGCGACGCAGGAAAAGCGCATAGATCGCGACAGCAGCGCCCAGGAAAAACGGGACACGCCAGCCCCACGCCGCCAGTTGCGCTTCGCCCAGCAGATTGCTGACGCCCGCGCCGACGGCCGCGCCGAGCAGAAAGCCAAGATTGCAGCCGGACACAAGCCAGCCCCCTATGATGCCTCGCCTACCCGGTGGCGCCTTCTCGACCAGCAAAACCGACGAACAGCTGTATTCGCCGGCAACGGATATGCCCTGTATGGCCCGCAGCAGGATCAGCAGTGCCGCGGCGGTCACGCCAAGCTCGGCGTAACCCGGTAAGACCGCAACGCCCAACGTGGCGCAACCCATCATTGCGACCGAGAGCATCAGCGCCGGCTTGCGGCCCATACGGTCGCCCAGATGGCCGAAGACGATACTGCCAATGGGGCGCGCGGCATACCCGACGGCCAACGCACCAAAGGCCGCCAGCAGCGAGGCGACGGGATCATCGGCCGGGAAGAACACCTTTCCGATGATTGGCGCGAGGAAGCCATAGGCGGCGAAGTCGTACCACTCCAGCGCCGTGCCCACGATGGTGGCCGCGTTTTGCTTGCGCGTTCCGAGTGGGCTTGAGGCACGCCTGTCGGTTGATGACGCTTCGGTCAAACTCGGTACGCCGCCCCTCGGAATGACGATACGCGGAAGGCTCGGCCGCGTGAGAACGCGACGGTAAACCCTTGGTCCATTGGGTTGCCCCTCGCCGAGCTTACCGGCTGAGACCGCCGAGAGCCAGCGGACGCCAGGTGCGGCGCCGGGCGAGGCAGGACTTGCGACCGGCGCTTCAGGGGTCGACGATGCCCCCGTCACACACCCGAGCCACCAGCCCAGGAAAACAAGCTGCCATGCCGCATATCAAGACATCAGGCGCCAACCTCTATTACGAACAGTCTGGCGACGGGTCGGACATCGTCTGGATTCCCGGCGGCGATCAGCGTGGCCGTGAGATGCGCTGGCAGGTCGAGGGTTTTCCCGAGTTCCGCAACACCATCCATGACCCGCGCGGCGTTGGCGAGACCGGCATCATCGACCAGCCACCGTGGACGATTAAGGACATGGCGCGCGACTGCGCCGAACTGATCGAGGCGGTGTGCAATCCGCCGGTCATCGTCGCCGGGCTTTCCATGGGATCGATGATCACCCAGGAAGTGGCAATCAACTGGCCTGAGCTGGTGAAGGTCGCGATACCCATGGGTACGGAAGCCTATGCCAGCGGCTTCTCGCGCGAGTGGATGGAGTCGGAGATCCGATACCGCCGCGAGCACGGCGACCTGCCGCCCGACTTCGCCATGACCCACTATGGCGCCTTCATGTACCCGTCGGAGGTGCTGGGCGACGAGGCGCTCTGGAACAAACTGAAGCAGGTAACATCGGAAGCCTACGAACACCGTGACGGCGCCATGCTGGACGCGCAATGGCAGGCCTGCTGCGAGTTCGATACGCGCGACCGCCTGCCCGGATGCAAGGTGCCGATGCATGTCATTGGCTTCAGCCAGGATATGCAGGCACCGCCGCAGCTGGGCCGCGAGGCCGCCGAGTTGGCAGGCGACGGCTACTTTCATATGCTGGAGGGACTCGGCCACCTCTCGCTGTGCGGCCATAAGCCGGAGGTGGTGAACGCCAAGATCAGGGAGATCATCGCGGCCTATGCCTGACATTCTGGCCGACATTGTCGACCTCGACCGATATCCAATTGCCGACCTCGCCACGCCCGAGGCCCAGGCGTTGGTCGCTGACGCGAAGGCGGGGCTGGACGACCCCGGCTACTTCACCATGCCCGGCTTCATTCGTTCTGATGCGGTCCGCGCGATGGCCGAAGAAGCCGAACGCCAGCTTGCCAACGGACACTGGCACGAACGTATCCGTGACGCCGACCATGGCGAGGAAACCGGCCTCTACCCCTGGCACCGCCCGACGCGCGCGGCCGTGTGCAGCGCTGGCGGCGACCGAATGCCCGAGACGTCGGCGCTTAGACAAATCCATGTCTGGCAACCCCTGACCGACTTTCTGGGCACGGTCTTCGGCGTCACGCCCTACTATCCCTGCGCCACCGACCCGATGGTCGGCTGCATGCTGACAGGCTACGCGCCGTCGGACGAACTCGGCTGGCACTTCGACCCCAATGACGGCGTCGTCACCTTAATGCTGCAGAAAGCAGGGCGTGGTGGCGTCTTCGAATTCGCACCCGCCGTGCGCCAATCCGACAAGGCCCGCGCGCTTGACGTCTACGACGAAGTGATGGACGGCGCGTGGCCGGGCTTGCAGAGCGAAGACCAGGAAGCCGGCACGCTCGCCCTCTTCAACGGCCATCGTTCGCTCCACCGCGTGACGCCGGTTGAGGCGAGCCCTGACCGCATCGTGCTCGTGCTGTCCTACGACTCCCAGCCGGACACGATCTTCAGCGACGACATTCGCATCAACTTCTTCGGCCGGACGTCCTGAAGATCAACCGGCCAACCGCGCCCTGGCGTCGACCGCGGTGACGCCCTGACCAGACGCGCGGACGAATAGCGGGTTGATGTCGAGTTCCTTGAGACGTTCGCCCGCGTCGACGGCAAGCCAGGAAAGGCGCGCAGTGGCATCGGCGATCGCGTCGACGTCGAGCTGCGGGCGGCCGCGCGCGCCATCGAAGACGGGCCAAAGGCGAAGACCTTTCATCAGCGCCTTGACGTTCTCGGGCGCGACGGGCGCGGGCAGCAGGACGACGTCGTCGATGATCTCGGCCAGTACGCCGCCCAGGCCGACCAGCACCATAGGACCGAACTGATCGTCGTGTTTGATGCCCAGGATGACTTCCTCGATGCCGTTGGCCATCTCAGCGACGAGGAAGCCGTCAAGGCGCGCGCCAAGGCCTTTGGTCATGGCTTGCCAGGCCGTTTCGAGGGCGGCCCGATCAGCCAGATTGAGCGCAACCGCACCCTCGTCAGACTTGTGGATGAGGTCGGGACCGAAACCCTTCAGCGCGACCGGAAAGCCGATGGCCTCGGCAGCTGTCATGGCGTCTTCGAGGCTTTCGCCCGGCGCTTCGCGGGTCACCGGGACGCCGTACCGCGACAAGACCTGCTTGACCGTGTGTTCATCGACCATGCCGTCAGCAATACCGGCAAACGGGTCGCCTTGCGGAAGATCGTCTGGGCGGACGGGCTCGGGACCCGCTGCGGTCGGCGTCATCCAGCCCTGCAGCACGCGCAGCGCCTCGTCGATCGTCTCGTAGCCGAGGACGCCCATGTCACGAACAATGTGCCGGCCCTCGTCGCTGGCGTTACCGGGGACGAAAACGACGACCGTGGGTTTACCTGACGCCTTCCCGCTTTTCGCCAGGATCTCCGTCGACTTCGTCAGCTGTGGCGCGGTCGCGATGACCAGCAGATTGGCGCTGACATCCGGATCGGCGGCGGCGACCGACAGCCCGCTGTCGTCGACGATAACGAAGTCCTTCGCCCGTGTCGCACCGATGTCCAGGGGGTTGCCCAGTTGCACGGGCTCGTAAATCTCCTCAAGCGCCGTGCGCGTCTGGGCTGAGAACGCCGCGAGCCTCAGGCCGCGGTCGGCGAAGAGATCGCTGGTGATGGCCGCCGCGCCGCCGGACCCGGACATGACGAGAATGCCGTCGCCCATGGGCGCACCATGGCGTGAGAACATTTCCGCCGTCTGCATCATCGCGACCGTGTCGTCGACGGGAATGACACCGGCGTCGCGGCAGACGGCCTGGAGTACGCGCCACGAACCGGCGAGGCTCGCAGTGTGGCTCATGGCGACGCGCGCACCCTCCTCCGACCGGCCGGCCTTCACCATCAAGACCGGTTTGCCGGCATCGCGGCAGCGTTTGGCGGCGGCAACAAACCGGCCGGGGTCTTTGAACCCTTCGACATAGAGCGTGACGACGCGGGTTGCTGGATCGTCCGCCATCCATTCCATGAAGTCGGCGAGCTCAAGGTCGGCCTGGTTACCGACCGATATGGTGCTGGAGAAGCGCGCGCCGTCGCAGACGCCGCGGTTATAGACCGTCGCCATCAGCGCGCCAGACTGGCTGATGAAGCCGATGCCGCCGGGTTCGTGCGCCGTCAGCTCCATTGAGGGCGACGAGTTCATGATCAGTTTGGCGTGCGTGTTGGTCAGGCCCAGACAATTGGGGCCAATCAGCCGCATGCCCGCAGCGCGCGCGACGCTATTGATCTCCTCCTGCACGCGTGCGCCGTCGTCGCCGGTCTCGGTGAAGCCCGCGGTGATCAGCACGCAACAACCAACGCCGGAATCCGCGCAGTCCCTGAGCTGGTCGAGCACCAGGGCGCGCGGCACGGCGATCACCGCGACATCCACCGGTTCATCCAGCGCGGAGACCTTGGGTACGGCGGTCAGGCCAAAGACGGTCTCACGCTTCGGATTGACTGGCACGATGCGGCCTGGAAAACCCCCCTGGATGGTATTGTTCAGAACGCGGGCACCGAACTTCCGCAAGTCTTCCGAGCCGCCGATGACCGCGACCGAACGGGGATTCATGATCTCGGCGATCGAGAGGCGCGGCGCGAGGACATTGCTCATGCGGGGTTACTCGGTCAGAAGGCGGGCGCCATCAGTGAACGGGGGCATACGGCTCCCGTCAATAGCGCTTGGGCACGAAACGCGCGTAGTACGCCATGGCCGCCATGCCGACACCGCCCGCAACGAACACCGCCGGCAAGGCGAAGACCTTGAGCAGGACAGAGAAGACGGCCGGCGGCCCGATCTGCGAGGTATCGCGGAAGGTCGCGAAGACCGAGGTCATCTCCGGGCGCTCATGGGGGTGGACGGCGCGCAGGAAGAGCATGTTGCCGGCGCCATCGATCAGCGAGGTCACGACTGCGGCTGCCATCAAAAGGCCGACGCCGAGCCATGGCGAGCCGGCGAACACCGCGACGATGACGCTGACTACGGCACTGGCCGCGTAGCCCGCAAGCATCAATGCGCGGATGCCATAGCGGCGGCCGATCTTTGCCCACAAAGGCACCAGCAACACCGAGGCAGATCCGGCGGACGCCATCATGCCGGCGACATCGTCACCCAACCCCGATTCGACGCAGTAGATGGGCGCGTAGATGAAGAACATTGCCCACCACGCCGAACGACCGACCGCCAAGAGCCAGGCAAGACGCAGCCGTGGCTGACGAAAGAATCTCACGAAGAAACGCAGCGGATTGGGCGGCGGCGTTTTGGCCGCCTGGATGGCTGGGTTGTCCGACAGTCTGAGGTAAAGGAACAGCACCAGCAGAGAGAGGCTGAAGCCGATCGTGAGCAGCGACGGCAGCCAATAGGCGACGTTGGTCCAAAGCCAGACGCCGAGGTAGGGACCGATGATGAAGGCGACGCCCATGAACCAGATGCGCACCGGCTCGAACCGCGCGAACTCCCGGCGCGGGATCGTGTCCATCAGATAGAGGTTCAGGCTGACATCGATCGCGATCGAGCCGGCGACATAAAAGAACATGCCGAGCGCGTAGACGAAGAGATTGTCGCTGAGCAGCAACACCGCCGCGACCATCATGGCGAGCGTACCGACGACAACGACCCGGCGCCGCCGGATCAGATGTACCATCAGCGGAATGGTGAGACTGACCGCAAGCCCGCAGGCGCTGACCGCCAGGTAGAGCACGCTGACTTCCTGGGCGGTGCCGAGCAGCTCGAGAGCGCGAAGCGGGATGATGGTCATCAGGACGGTGCGGGCCATGCCCTGGGTCGCGTAAAGCCACGCGAAGGGTATCGCCTTGGGCAAGTCGGCGACCCCGAACCAGACGGGAAGATGAATACCCCGCACGTTGCTGCGCCCCCGGCAGCTTGGATGAACTTATGCGGAGTCTATCCGACGGCCTTTCTCAGCATCGCACAAGCGCTAACCACGCATAGCTGGGTTGCCTCAGGCGGGCGCGGGCTCGATTTGCCCGTTCCTTCCGCTGTTACCGTTGTCGGCGCCTTCCTGCTGACGCCGCCACATCTCGGCGTAACGGCCGTCGGCGGCAATCAGGTCGGCATGGTTGCCGCGTTCAATAATCTGCCCCTGGTCCAACACGATAATCTCGTCGGCATCGACGACGGTCGATAGCCGGTGGGCGATGATCAGCGTCGTGCGGCCCTCAGACAGGTCGCGCAGGTTGGCCTGGATCTCCTGTTCCGTCTGGGTATCGAGCGCGCTGGTCGCCTCGTCGAACAGCAGAATGCAGGGGTCCTTGATGATCGTGCGCGCGATCGCGACGCGCTGCTTTTCGCCGCCGGAGAGCTTCAGGCCGCGTTCGCCGACCATGGACTGGTAGCCGTCCGGCAAGGCCATAATGAAATCATGGACGTGTGCCAGCCGTGCCGCGCTCTCCACCTCGGCCGGCGACGCGTCGGGCCGGCCATAGGCGATGTTGTAATAGATGGTGTCGTTAAACAGCACGGTGTCCTGAGGCACGATGCCGGTGGCGCGCCGCACCGAGGCCTGGCCGACGTCGCGGATATCCTGGCCATCGATCGTGATGCGCCCGTTGCCGACATCATAAAACCGGTAGAGCAGGCGACTGATGGTCGACTTGCCGGCGCCGGACGGCCCAACGATCGCGACCGAATGGCCGGGCGGCACCCGGAAGCTAATCCCCTTCAGGATCGGCCGGCGGGGATCATAGCCGAAGTCGACATCCTCGAACCGTACCTCGCCGCCGGCCAGCTTCAGATCCGGTGCGTCCGCCTTGTCGGCGATCTCCGTGTCGACAGCGAGAAGCTGGAACATCGTTTCGATGTCGATCAACGCCTGCTTGATCTCGCGATAGACGAAGCCGAAGAAGTTGAGCGGCTGGTAAAGCTGCATGAGATAGGTGTTGGCCAGGACAAAATCGCCGACCGTCAGACTGCCGTCGACGATGCCTTGTCCTGACATAATCATGACCATGGTCAAACCGATCGAGATGATGATCGCCTGACCGATGTTGAGGACCGAAAGCGACGTCGTGTTGCGCACGGCGGCGGTCTCATAGCGCTGGAGCGCCTTGTCGTAGCGCTGGGCCTCATGTTCTTCGTTGCCGAAGTACTTGACGGTCTCATAGTTCAGCAGGCTATCGATCGCCTTGGTATTGGCGCTTGAATCCTGCTCGTTCATCTGGCGGCGGAACTTGATGCGCCATTCCGTCACCACCATGGTGTAGACGATATAGACAATAACCGTCACCGCCGTAACGGCAGCGATCGCGAAGTCCAGCATGATCCACAGGATCACGAAGACCATCGTGATTTCGATCAGTGTCGGAATGATGTTGAACAGGCTGAAGCGCAGCAAGAGTTCGATCGCCTTGGTGCCGCGTTCGATGGCGCGCGATAGGCCGCCGGTCTGGCGTTCCAAATGGAATCGCAGCGACAGCTTGTGCAGGTGACGGAAGACGTTGAGCGCGACGCTTCGGATGGCGCGCTGGCCGACCTTGGCGAAGATCGCGTCGCGCAGCTCGCCGAAGGCCAGCGATAGGACGCGCGCCGCGCCATAGGCGAGAATCAGGCCCAACGGCAGCGCGACGGCCATACCGACATCGGCCGGCGCCAGGACATCGATCGCATCCTTGTAATAGATGGGGACGTAGATGATCGCGACCTTGGCGGCGATCAGGAAAACCATGGCCGCGACCACGCGCAGCCGCATGCCGGGCTGATTGCTGGGCCACAGATAAGGCAGTAGGCGCGCAAGTGTCCGCCAACCGCTCGTCGTCTCCGCGGCCTTGGCCGCTAGTTCGGCCTGCGGTGCCGTCGCCGGATCGGTTGTGTTCGCCAAAGGCGGTCCCCGCGTGGATAAAATCGCGCGTCTATGGTACGCGCGAAACACCGAAACAGGTCATATGGGGATGATAGTGGCCAAGACAAAGATGAAGGCCGTGGTTGCGGCCGGCAAAGGCGGTACGGAGGTCCTGGAGGTGGCGGAGGTGCCGCTTGACTGGCCACGGGGACCCCACGATGTCCTGGTCCGCTTGAAGGCGGCCGGCCTGAATCCCTTCGACGTTCATCTGCGCCGGTCCGGACCTTTGATCAAGGACGATCAACCGATCATCCTGGGCAGCGACGGCGCCGGCATTGTCGAGGCGGTCGGCGACAAGGTCCGCGGAATTCTGCAGGGCGAAGAGGTTGCGTTCTGCTACGGCGGCATCGGCGGCGACCCCGGTACCTATGCTGAGTTCGCCGTGGTTCCGGCGCACAGCCTGGCACGCAAACCGGAGAACGTGAGTTTCGCGGAAGCGGCCGCCGCACCGCTGGTCACCATCACCTGTTGGGAGGCACTATACCAGCGCGCTCAGCTCGCATCTGACGAACACTGCCTGATCCATGGTGGTGCCGGCGGCACCGGCCACGTCGCGATCCAGCTGGCCAAGCTCAGGGGCGCCAGGGTGGCGGCGACCGTTGGGGATGATGACAAGGCGGCGTTCGTAAAGGACCTGGGCGCCGACCATACGTTTAACTACCGCCGCGAAGACGTCGCCGCCGCCGCGCTTGTCTGGACGGACGGCCGGGGCATTGATGTCGCCCTCGACAATGTCGGTGGCGACGTCATGCACGCGACCTTTCACGCCATGGCGCCGTTCGGGCGGGTCGTCGGCCTGACCGGTCTGACAAGCGACAACGACAGCAGTGATGCCTTCAACCGCAACATTACGGTCCACAACGTGATGATGCTGATGGCCATGTGGATCGGCGATACCGCACATGCCGCCCAGCAAGGCGGTATTGTGAACCAGGCGATGGGGTTGATGGCCGACGGCAAGCTCAGACTGCATGTCGCCGAGACATTTCCGCTGGTAGAGGCCGCGGCGGCACAGCAGCGCCTCGAACAGGGCGGCATGACGGGCAAGATGGTTCTCTTGATGGATTGATCACCATGGCTTTGGATTTGAAACGTCTTCGCGATGACACGCCGGCAACAGCTGACCTCGCCTATTTCTACAACTCCGGTGCCAGCCTGATGCCGAACCCGGTGATCGACGCGGTGAAGGCTCATCTGGATCTGGAAGCGCGGATCGGCGGTTACGAGGCCGCAGGAAAGGCCGCCGGCCCGCTTCAAAACACCTATGACGCGATTGCCGGCATGCTGAACTGCGGCGCCGACGAAATCGCCGTCGTCGAAAACGCGACTGTCGCCTGGTGTCAGGCCTTCTACGGCCTGGCCCAGGATATGAAGCCTGGCGACCGGGTGCTGACGGTGATCGCCGAGTACGCCTCCAACTACATCGCCTTCCTACAGACCGCCAAGCGGCGCGGCATCGTCATCGACATCATTCCCAACACGCCCGACGGCGAGGCCGATGTCGAGGCACTGGGAAAGATGATCGACGACCGGGTCAAGCTGATCGCCGTGACTCACGTCCCGACCTCCGGCGGGCTGGTCAACCCGGCGGCGGAGATCGGCAAGGTGGCGCGTCGTCATGGCATTCCTTATCTGCTCGACGCCTGTCAATCGGTCGGTCAGATGCCGCTGGATGTCGATACGATCGGTTGCGACTTCCTCTCGGCGACCGGTCGCAAGTTCCTGCGTGGACCGCGAGGCACGGGATTTCTCTACGCGCGAAACACCATGCTGACGCGCTGCGAGCCGCCGGTACTCGACCTGCTGAGCGCGACGTGGACGGCGCCGGATGACTACACCGTCCGTGGCGATGCCCGCCGTTACGAGAACTGGGAAAACTACGTCGCCGGTAAGATCGGCCTGGGCGTCGCCGTCGACTACACCTGCGCCATAGGCCTCGATGCCATATGGCAGCGAATCCAAGACTTGGCAGGGCCGCTACGCGAGCGCCTCGACGCCCTGCCCGATGTCCGTGTCCACGATGCCGGCAAGACGCGCTGCGCCATCGTCACCTTCAGCCATGACCGGCTGAAGCCGAAAGAGGTGCAACAGCGTCTTGCGGCCCAGAACATGGCCGTCGGTACGTCGAGGCCGACATCGACTCTGCTTGACTTCGAGGCGCGCCATTTGCCGCCGTTGGTGCGCGCCGCGCCGCACTACTACAACAGCGAAGACGAGATCGATCGGCTGGTTGCCGCCGTCGCCGCGTTATAGAGCGGTACCGCCTCACGCACGCGCCGGAATCTCCTTATCAAGGCCGCGCGGGATCCGCTTTTCTTTGTCGTAGTAGGGCAGTTCGACGATTTCCGCAGCATAGGTCTTGCCGTCGACACCGACGACTTCGATGGCGTCACCCGGACCATGCTCAGTATCGTCCAGGCGGACGTAGCCGATCCCGCAAGAGAGAAAAGGCGACCACGCAGCCGCCGAAAGATGGCCGACAGCCTTTCCGGATTTTGCAACCGGTCCCGAGGTCAGCGGTTCGGCATCGGCGCAGCGGACGCCGTAGAGCAACGGTCTCTGGTCTGCCTCGAGCAACGCGGCCTTGCCGAAGAAATCCGCTTTCTTCAGATCAACCATGGGACCGAGACCCGCCTGGAAAGGATTCATTGTGTGATCGAAGTCCGAGCCCGCGTTCAAGATAGCCGCCTCGATGCGTCGGATGTCCATGGAATCGAGACCGATATGGACCATGCCCGCGCTCTCGCCGGCCCTCATGATGTCACGCCATAGCTTGTGGCAGTCGGTCTCGGGGAAACTGTAGTACTCCCAGCCAACCTCACCGGTCCAACCCGTGCGCGTTACGATGACACGCTGGCCGCCGATCGTGATATCCGCGATCGCAAAGTAGCCGAACGGATCCGGCAACCCGTTGTCAGCCGCTTTGGCGAGCACGTCCAACGCAAGCGGACCTTGGACCTGATTGACCCAGACATTGGGATCCCGAACCTCGACATCCAGACCCTGCGCGTGGGCGATGAACCAGGAATGAATGTCGCCGTCCGCCTGGACGTACCAGAAACGGTCCGCCTCCAGGCGCATCAGGATTCCGTCGACGATCAGGCCGCCGTCGGGATAGCACGCGATGCCGTAAGCGCAGCGGCCGGGCTTCAGCTTTGTTATGTCCTTTGTGAAGACCATGTCGCACAGGCGCTCGGCATCCGGGCCCTTGATCTCAAGCGGCAGTTCGCCTGTCGGCAGCATCGTGGCCGCGCGGCGCAGCGCCCAATAGTCCTCGAACCGATCATCGTCGTCGAACGCGATCGGCATGAGCCGGCGGTTGTAAACGACGAAGCTCGCGCCGCGGGCGTGGTCAAACGCGAAGTAGGGCGAGTTCTGATAGCCGTAGTTCCAGCCGGGCTCGTTGTGTGACGTCACGACATTGCGGATCGGCTCTGCTGCTGGCGCGGTCATGATGAGAAAACTCCTTGGACCTGGTTCGATAGAGGCTGGCGCAGGACCGGATCAGCCTTCCGGTATCCGGCTGTCCTTCATTTAGCAAACCTTCAACATCGCTTGCCTCATGCCGGTTGGTACCGTGCTCTTGATATCATATCTAAAGTCAAATCATGGATGGAAACGAATCATTTGAACTGATCGCTCGTTTAAGTTTATCTAAATAGTGATATGAGCACTTGGTTACCTTCGCTGAACGCGCTCAGGGCCTTTGAGGCAGCGGCCCGTCATCTGAGCTATAGCGCCGCCGCCGACGAACTGAATGTGACGCCGGCGGCTGTGAAACAGCTGGTTGGCAAACTCGAGGCGTCGGTGGGATCGCGCCTTTTGCTGCGGAAGGGTCGCGCGCTCACCTTGACGGCGAACGGAGAAGCGGGCCTGAACGATTTGGCCGCCGCCATGCAGCACCTCACCGCATCGGTCCGCCAGATGCGCGCGCCCCAAGACGAACGTCGCCTTATCGTCTCGGTCGAGACGTCGATCGCAACGACGTGGCTTGTTCCAAAGCTCGCCGGATTCAGAGAGGCGCATCCGGACGTCAACGTCTTGATCGAGTCGACACCACGTATTGTCGATCTGCAACGTGGTGAAACTGATGTGGCGCTTCGTTACGCGGTCGACAGCGACGAGGGGCTCGTCATCCACCGGCTGTTCGATGACCAGATTTTCCCTGCCTGCAGTCCGTCCCTCGCCAAAGGGCCGCCTCGGCTTCGGCATCTCAGCGACCTCAACGCTCGGCCGCTGATCCACTGGGATCTCTCGACGATGGACTGGGCGCGCTCGACGCGGCAATGGTTCGTCTGGGAGAACTGGTTGGCGCATGTCGGGGCCGAAAGGATCGATACCGCCGGCGGCCTCCACTTCAGCGATTACGGCTTGGCCGTCCAAGCGGCCATCGCTGGGCACGGCGTGGTGCTGGCGAGTGGGCCGATTCTTCGTGAGCCCCTGGAAGCCAACCTTCTGGTGCAGCCCTTTGCCGAACTGGCGGCGCCGGGCATCGGCTATGACGTCGTAACGACAGCCGAGCGCCAAGACAGGCCGGAAGTCCGCGCATTCATCGCCTGGCTCTTGGAGGCCGCCCAGACCGCTTAACACCGGGACACGACGTCAGACAGACACGCTCGCAGGCAGGCCGCCGTCCTGATCGTACTGTTCGTCTCCGACAAGCGGCGGACAGACGA
Organism: Pseudomonadota bacterium; assembly: GCA_039028155.1. NCBI lineage: Bacteria > Pseudomonadati > Pseudomonadota > Pseudomonadota bacterium. The sequence continues at coordinate 20,742 of JBCCIS010000034.1, read as the reverse complement.
TGCTTAAGAGATGCATGTCGGTGTCGACGCGAAGATGATGCCGGTCTTCAGGCCCTACGTTGTAGGACATGTTGGGACCAAGGACCCAGGTCTGCCCGGTCGTCATATCCGTCACATCGCCGGAACCAGAGAGAATGTGGTTCGCTTGGCGATGGTGCTTGTACCAGTGCGTGAGCTCGGCGCCGGCGTCGAGGCGCACATCGGAGAAACCGAAGCCGACGCCATCGGCCTTGGTCAGCATGCGTTGGATACGCACAAGGCCATCAGCCACGACCATCTCCCCTTCGGCCTGGCGCATCTCGTCGACACGTTTGACGAACATGCGCCGGTCGGTCTTTTCTATCGGACCGCTGGCCTCATAGGATCCGTCACTGTCGAACCGCTCATTGCCGGTCAGCGGCGGACAGAAGATGCTGACGTGGCATTCGTCTTCGGTGAAGTAAAGTCGATGCCGGTCATTGGGGCCGACAACATAGAGGACACCCGCCTCAAGCGGCCACGCCTCGCCCCGCGTTAAATCCGTAACCTCGCCTCGGCCGGAAACGATGTAGTTGGCTTCCCAGTGATGCTTGAGCCAGACATTCAAGTCGGTGCCGCCCTTGACCCGGTTCTCGTTATAGGAAAACCCCATGCCGTCAGCGGCAGTCAGGAACCGGGCCGAACGAAACGAAGCATCAGATGGGAACTTGATGCGCCCTAGTCTTTCAAGGTCGTCAAGGGTGCTGACAAACACGTCGACTATCTCCTCTCGCAGCACAACTAAGGCGACGAGACCCAATGACGGGTCAGGCCAAACAAATCCAGGCGCAGACCGTCATCAACCGCACGCATCGAAGACGGACGTTGAGCGTGATGGCGGCTAGTCATCCACGCGGCCGTGGATACGCACGAAAACATAGGTTGCGTCCATGGCCACCTTGTCTTTGATCGCGACACTCACGTCCGCTTCTTCCGTTTGAAAACGTCGAACGTCATAGGTGTCCGGGTGGTTGACGCTCTGACCACTTTGAGCGGTCGCTCCAGCGCCGACGCAATCCCCGATATCTCGAGCAAGGCGGTCGAACGTCTCGCCAGCAAGCTCGGCGCGGTAGGGAAACGCCCAAGCGCAGTAGTAGGCGCTGCTCAGCGACGACTGGTTGACACGGCAGTAGGTGGCGCCGGGCAAGACGCGCGTGACGAGGCGATCGCTGGTTTCGTCGTTCGCTTCTGTTGCCACATCGACGAAATGGGTTCCCGCGTCGTCGATCAATTCGTCGAGATCTGAACATAGATCCTGCGCCTGCGTTGCGTTCAGAACCGAAAAGACCGCCAGTCCGGGAATCGTCGATTCCCAGAACCGTCGCTTCATACGTCCGGCACTGTGCCTCCATCGTCCCGTCATTCTGTCATCCACCGACGGTGAGTCGCCGGATAAGCTAGGGGCTGGCGACAAGATGGTCCAGCCCACCTGCTTGGTGTTGCCGGCGGGAGTGTTATGCTGCTCAAAGGTAGGGAGAGGTCGGGGGCTGCCCGTGATGAGCGCCGCGTCGGATATCTTCGCGCCGGATTACAAGCAGGCGCCTTATTGGTGGGACGCGGTTCCACGGCCTCGGCTTGGCGTCGAACCCCTGCCCCAACGCGCCGATGTCGTCATTGTCGGTTCGGGCGTCACCGGCTTGAACGCCGCCCGCGAACTCGCGCGCGGCGGCCGCCACGTCGTCGTCCTGGACGCTGAAGACGCCGGCCATGGCGCCAGCACCCGCAACATGGGTTTTGTCGGAAGCGCGCTGAAACGCAGTTTCAGCGATTTGATCAAGCGCCACGGCCTGGCGAGGGCCAAGGCCTACTACACCGAAGCGCGCGAGGCGTTCGAGAGCGTGAGCCGAACGGTTCAGGCCGAAAAGATCGACTGCCATTACCGCCCGTGCGGCAGGGTCTTCCTCGCCCGCTCGCGGCGCCAGCTCGAGACCATCGTAGACGAATACACGTTGAAGCAGGAACACCTCGATCAACGTTTCGAGGTCCTGGACCGCGGCGCGTTGGCAGACGAGTTCAACGGGTCCGAGGATTTTGTCGGCGCCGTCTACATACCGGACCTCGGCAGCTTCCATCCCGGCATGTATCACGCGGGTTTGCTTGACCGCGCCATGGAAAGCGGCGCCGAGGTGCATCCCCACACCAAGGTCGACGCGATCGGCAAACCGGATGGCGACGGTTGGCTTGACATCGAGACATCGCGCGGGCGGATACGCGCACGCAACGCGGTTGTGGCGACAAACGGCTACACGCGCGCGGACCTCAACTGGCTTCGCCCGCGCCTGATCCCGTTTCACGCTTTCGCGATGGCGACGGAGGAACTGAGCGAGAATCAACTCGATACGCTAATGCCCAATCGGCGCACTTATTTGGATTCGAACTTCAATACCACGGCGATCCAGGTCGCGCCCGATGGCCGGCGCATCTTGATGTCAGGCTTGACCGGTACGGAAGAAAGGACCGCGGAAGCCAAGGCGCGAAAGCTGCGCCAGACGTTCATCGATGTGTTTCCGCAGCTCGGCGATATCCAGCTTGGCCGTTTCTGGAGCGGATGGTGCTCGGCACCTGTCGATCGCCTGCCGAAGCTGATCCATCACCAGGGCGTCTACTACGCGACCGGCTATTCCTTTGTCGGCATGCCCATGGGAACCTATCTGGGCCATAAAGCCGCTTGGCAAATCCTGAGGCTGGAGAAGGGCCAGACGATATTTGGCGACCGCACCTTCCCGAACCTCTCCGTCTTCACCAACAACAACTGGTTTGTGCCGATTGCCATGTCCATGTACGACCTTCACGACCGCTGGTTAAACCGTTAGACAGACAAACAGGCCGCCCAGGGCATGCTGAGAGGGGCCGCCGCAGTGACGTTCCAGGAGTGGAGGCCTCGTAACGGACCAATGCCGCAGTCCCCCGCAACACAACCGCACGGCGCCTAAGCGACGCGGATGCAAGAAACCAGGGAAAAATCGCAGCAGGGATTGCCCTGGCCGGAAGCCTTCGCCGCGATTCAAACGGTGATTCGCGACCAGTGGCAGGTCGGCGACGAAATCTACCTGACACGCCAGTTGAGCAATGACATCGCCACGTGGACCCTGTTTCTGGCCGATGTGACGACCCCCGCGTTTTCGGGCCAGGCTGTCTTGAAGCTCGGTCGTGTCGGTGACCCCGTGGCACATTTGGAGAGCGAGACCGAACGCTTTCGCCTGGCCAGTCAGACGGCACCGGACTATGCCGCAACGCACCTGCCGCAGATCATCAACGTGGCCCACACCGACGACAGCGTCGCCATCCTGTCGTCGATTCCCGGGCGGTCTCTGGACTTCGCCTTGCCCTGGTCGGACTGCAGCCACGAACAGCAGAAGAGGGTCTTGCGCCAAGTTTCGCGCGCGCTGCTTGAAGACTGGAACGCGGCCGCTGAACTGGCGCCGGGTCTGCTGTCGCCCCATGACCTGCTGCGCGGTTGGCTCGGTGACCGGCTCGAACCCGACGTCGGCAACCTGCAAAGCCTCATGGCGGAAGGCTGTGGGGTGCCGGCCGATGAGCCCAGCATGTCGTTCGAAGGGCAATGGTATCCCAATCCTCTGGCTTTCGCCGTCGGTGCCGCGAAGACCGTCGATCATTTGAGGCTCCGCGCCGTACGCGGCAACGTCCACGGCCATCTAAGCGGCTACAACGTCCTAGTCAGCAAGACCGGTGATGCACGGGACCACTATTATCTCATCGACCTGTCGCACTATGAGAACAGTCAGTTCCTGTTTTTCGACCACGGCTACTTCGCACTGAGTCATCTATTGGCGAAGCGACGGAACGCCAACAGCCTTCATTGGCAAGCGATTCTTGATCAGCTGTGCCCCTTTGATCACATGCGCACAGGCAGCAGTCCCCGCAGCGAGGATATCGGTCTGCTCGACATTCTCAGGTCTCTGCGCCAGGAGGTTTTCGATTGGGTCGATCGAAACCACGCGCATCGTTTGTCCAACATGGAGTCCCAGTTCCAGCTTGCCCAGGTCGCCGTCGGCTTGACCATGGCGAACAGACAAGTCGCCGAACGTGACAGGCGGTTGGCGGTGCTCTACGCCGCCGCCATCCTCAAAGACTACCTCGTTCTGAACGACGTTGTCTGGCCCAAACACGGACCCGACTTCAGTCTCGACGAGAAAGCGCCATCTTCGCCGACACCAAGCCTGGCCGCATCTCCAGTCACGGAGCCGTCCGGCGTATGGTCGGTAGATCATCCGACAAAGCCGGAAAAGCCGTCGGTTGCGGTTCTCGCTTTTGAGAATCACAGCGGCGACCCGCAACTGGTCTATGTCGCCGACGGCATAGCCGAACAGATCATCGAAGAGCTGGTGCGCATCGACTGGCTGATGGTCGTCGCGCGCGCATCGACGTTCGCCTACAAGGGGCAGACCATCGACGCAAGGACGGTCGGCAAGGAGTTGGGCGTCAACTATGTGGTCGACGGTGTCATTCGCAGGTCCGGCGACCAAATCAAAGTGACGGTCGAATTGATCGATACGCGTGACGGAAGACAGCTCTGGACCGAGCACTACTACAGTCAACTGGACGAGTCGCCCTCGGTCCAGGACGACATGGTCGCAGCCATTGTCGGCAAGATCGATGCGAAGCTGAAGTCATGCGAGAGAGAGCGTGCCGAGCGCAAACGCGGCGCCGTCGGTCTTTGGGATATGTTTCAAAGGGGCATGTGGCATTTCCACCGAATTACGGAGGACAACTCCCAAATCGCGCGACAGCACCTATCGAACGTTGTCAAGCTGGCGCCGACCTTTGCCGGCGCGCATGCGGCCCTGGCGCTTCTGGAAACGCGAAGGATCTATTTCGCCGAACCCGACGAGCTCGAGCGTCATTTGGCGTTTGCCTTCAAGCACGCCGTCAAGGCCGTGGAGCTTGACGGGAACAGCAGCATCGCGCGCATGGCGCTTAGCCGTGCCTACGCGTTCCAAGGCAATCAGGAGCAGGCGATTGAAGAGGCGGAAATGGCGACCGCGCTCAATCCAAGCTCCAGCAATGCCTGCTTGAATCTTGCCGGGACGTTGCTTTGGACAGGACACGCGGAGGAAGCGTTGCCGGCCATCAACAAGGCGATCCGACTTAGTCCGCTTGATCCCCTGATGCAGGTAAAGATCTTCGTCAAGGGTTTCATCCTTTATCTCCTCAATGACGACAGCGAAGCTGAGAAAACAGTCGGCGAGGCCGAGATCTCCGCCTCGTTGGCGCCCTTTGTCCATCTGATCTTGAGCGCCATTCTGGTTCGGCAAGAGAAATTCGACGAAGCCCGTGCCGCAATCGCGACCGTTAGCGAACTGAAACCTCAGCTCACGCTGGCTCAACTCAGGAGTTCGTGGCACACGCTAGCGCCGCGCTATCGCGACAAGCTTCTGTCGGATATCGAAGCGGCTGGTTTGACAGACTAGGCGATACGCTGAGGCCGGTGGCAGCCCGCACGCCGATGACTTAGCCAGCGTCGCCGGTTACCAGACCGTCGCGCCGGTCGGCGTCGCGCAACGCCATGTCGCGCTTGGCGGGATCACCGTAACCGCCGCCACCCGGGGTCTTGATAATGAGACGATCGCCGGCGGGAATTTCCTTCTCGCCCTTCGCCGGCAGCGCCGCGCCGGACGCCAGCCAAAGCTCGCCCGCCGCACCGTCCCGGCCACCATGGCGGCCACGTGGCGGATAGGTGGCGCGCTCGACCGCGGATGACAGCATGAAGGGCGCGCCGGCACTGTGCTCGACCTCCAGGATTTGGCCTAGACCGCCGCGATACTCGCCATCGCCGGCGGAGTCCGGGCGCAACTCACGACGACGTATGATCAAAGGACCGGTGCTTTCGGTCAGCTCTACCTGGCTTCCCATAACGCCCGATGGATAGGCGGTCGCCGACAGACCGTCGCTCGATGGCCGCCCACCGGTGCCGCCGTTGTGCACAGCCTCGATCATGAAGGCCGGCGCATTGCCATCGGATTGGCTGCCGATCGTGCTGTGCATGATCATGCTCCAAAGACAGCCCGTGCCTTCCGCCGGCACACGACCAGGAATCGCCTGGTCCAGGCAACCGAACACAGTATCGGGCAAGAGTTGGCCGATAACATGACGCTGGGATACCGGCGCCGGTTTAAGCGGGTTGAGGATCGAACCTTCCGGTGCCGTGACGCTGAATGGTGCAAGCGCTCCGGCGTTGTTCGGAATGTCCGGCGCGATGATGCACTTCAACCCAAAGACCGTATAGGCCTGGGCATAGGTGATCGGCACGTTGATGCCGAAGCGCGAGGCCGGTGATGTGCCGGTATAGTCGACGCAGAGCGTATCACCGTCGATTGTCAGCCGTGCCTTCAGCGCGATCTCGAAATCGTACCCGTCGAGCTTCAGCTCGTGGTCCCAGTTGCCGTCGGGCAACTCCGAGATACGCGCCCGCGTCGCGTGCTCCGACGTTTCCAGGATGTGGCGGCCAAGGTCGTCCAGGCTGTCGATGGCGAACTCGCGCATCATGGCGATCAGGCGTTCTTCACCGACCTCGGCACAGGCGATCAGCGCATAGATATCGCCTTCATTCTGGACCGGCATGCGGCTGTTGGCGCGCACGATCTCGATCAACGTCTCGTTGATTTCGCCCTGATCGACCAGTTTCAGCAGCGGAATGTAGAGCCCCTCCTCGTGCACGTCGCGGCCTTCAGGTCCGACGCCGCGTCCGCCCAGATCAATCAGATGCGAGGTGCAGGAGTTGTAGCCAATCAGTTCGCCGTCAAGAAAGCAGGGACGCACAAGGACGAAGTCGTTCAGGTGTCCCGATCCCATCCAAGGATCGTTGGTCATGTAGATATCGCCGGGCTGCATGGACGCCGGCGGAAAGTGTTTGATGAAGTGACCGACCGAGGCCGCCATGGTGTTGACATGGCCGGGGGTGCCGGTCACGGCCTGGGCCAGCATCAGCCCGCCAAGATCGAAGATGCCGGCCGAGATATCGCCGCATTCCCTGACAATCGGACTGAACGCCGCGCGGGTCAGGGTCTGGCCCTGCTCCTCGACCACCGCCTGCAGACGGTCCCACATGATCTGCCGGTTAATCCGGTCAAGCGCGTCGCTCATTCGGCGGCCTCCTGGATTTGTTCCAGCACGATATGGCGGTGTCCGTCGATACGACCCGCGAAGCATGATGTCACGACGGTCGAGGTCTGGCCTTCGGTCACCACGCAGGGACCACGGAACCGCGCGCCCGGTCGAAGTGTCGCGCGATCGAAGACTGGCGCCTCAACAAAGTCGCCGGCGGGGCCATCGAAAAGCCGTCTTGATCCCGCCGCGACCGCGTCGTGCTCGGCGATCTCGTCGACAGGCGCTTCCGGCGTCTCAGCCTTGGCGGACAAGGTTAGGGTCCAGCTCAATACCTCGATATCCATCGCCGGCACCGTGCGGCCATACATGCGGGTATAGGTCTCGTCATAGGCCGCGCGGATCGCGTCACGATCGTCGATGGTCAGCGGTCTCGTCGGCAGTTCGACCTCGATCTCGTGACCCTGGCCAAGGTAGCGCATGAAACACGTGCGCCGCTCGTCGAGCGGCACACCCTTGACCGCTTGGCCAACAACGTCGTGGGCTTCCGCGGCAAGGTCGTCAAACAGCGCGGTCACCATGCCGGCATCGAAACCGTCGAGCGTCATGTAGTGGCTGCGAACGACCTCATACGCGACCGGCGCCATTAGAAATCCGACCGCCGACCCGACGCCCGGGCTTTCCGGCACGACAATGCGGGCGAGATCGAGTTTTTCGGCCAGCCGGGCCGCATGAAGCGGTCCGGCGCCACCGAACGCGATCAAGGTGCGCTGGCGCAACTCCTTGCCGCGCTCGACCGCGTGCACACGCGCCGCGTTCGCCATGCTTTCGTCGACGACTTCGGAAAGACCGTGCGCTGCAAGCGACGCATCAAGTCCCAGTGGCCCGCCGACATCGCGCCCCAGCGCATCTTGAGCGAGCGCGGTATCGAGTTTCATGCGCCCGTCGGCGAATCGATCGGCGTCAAGGCGACCCAGCAGCAGGTCGCCATCGGTCACCGTCGGCTGCGTGCCGCCCCTAGTGTAGCAGGCGGGCCCCGGTTCGGACCCTGCGCTTTCCGGCCCGACGGCAATGCGCTGCAGTTCGTCGACATGAGCGATCGAACCGCCGCCGGCGCCAATCTCGATCATCTCGATCACAGGGATCCGCACCGGCGTGCCGCTGCCCTTGATAAACCGCGCGGCGCGCGCGATCTCGAAACGGCGCGCGGTCTGGGGCGTGTAGTCGTCGATCAGGCAAATCTTCGCGGTCGTGCCGCCCATGTCATAGGACAAAACCTCCCGATCACCGCGTTGCGCAGCCACGGTGGCCGACAGGATAGCGCCGCCGCTGGGCCCGGACTCGACCAGCCGGATCGGAAACCGCGTCGCCGTCTGCAGCGCGCACAGACCTCCGCCCGACGTCATCAGCAAAAGCGGCGCGTCGAAACCGGCCTCGGTCAAGGCGTCGTTGAGGGCGCCGAGGTAGCGAGCCATCAACGGCTGGACGTAGGCGTTGCACGCTGCCGTCGACAACCGTTCATACTCTCGCATCTCCGGGCAGACTTCCGATGATAACGTCAGGTAAACATCGGGCCTCGCCTCGCGCAGCAGATCGGCGAAACGTTGCTCGTGCACCGGATTGGCGTAGGCATGGAGGAAGCCGATTGCGACTGCTTCGACCTGGTGTTCATCGATCGCCTGGAGCACGCCATCCAGCGCGCCTTCGTCGAGTGGATCTAGAACATCGCCGTGAATGTTGAGGCGTTCGCCGACCGGCAAGGTCAGGTAACGCGGCACGACCGGCTCCGGCTTCTGAAGAAAAACGTCGTACTGATCGTACCGGCCCTCATAGGCGATCGCCAGGGTATCGCGAAATCCTTTGGTTACGACAAGCGCGGTCACCGCGCCCTTGCGTTCAATCAGCGCGTTGGTGGCTAACGTCGTGCCGTGAATGACATGGTCGATGGCGTCCGGTTTCAGACCGGCGTCAGCCAGCGCCAGCAGCACGCCATCCATCACGCCGGCCTCGGGCGCCGATGGCGTTGTCGGCACCTTGGCGGTTATCAGACCGCCGTCATTTTTTTCGATCGCAACATCGGTAAACGTGCCGCCGATATCGACCGCCATGCGCGCCATAAGAACCTCGCCTGATGAAACGGGCAAGAACTTGCCAGCGCGCGCGCGCACTGCCAATCAATTTCTGGTTTAACTGGGCGACGCTCGAACGATCGTGGTGAGGTGGAACCGATTAACGGCTCTACCTCATCACATGACTCCGCACGCTATCCTTTTAGTAGAAGAGACGCACCCACAGTGATCGGACCGCAAAGCGACCTTACCAATGAGAGAGCTGCTCCAAGTCGCTGCCGCTTACCACGCCGGGCGGCTGATCCGAACGGCCGGCTCCGCCGACGGCGCGTCGTCGCGCCTGCGGTGCGTCACCATACGATGATGAAGGTCGGCAATCGCCGTGCTGCCGGTCTTCACGAAAAGGAAGGGAAAGATGCCATGCAACAGGCAGGCGCATCCCGCGACCACCATCTTCAAACCGAAGCCGGAGGCCACGCCCATGTGCTCAAAGTAGGTCTCGCCGACCGATTCGGGATGCTTCGTAAAAAGGGAAATCATGGAACCACGCTCACCGTTGTTGACGCCAGCCTCACCCCGTCCATGACCCGTTTCAGGGCCTTAAAGGACGGGTAAAAGCGTAAACGCGAGCAGGAGAAAAAAGCTTGCCAATGTTCGGGTCATTGGTAGAGCTTTGAGCAATCTATTCCAGAAGAGTCATAATTCATGGAAAAATCTTCTCTTAACGGCACGGATATTAAGATTCTTGAGCTGTTGCAGGCGGATGCCAGCCTGTCGCTGGCGCAGGTCGCCGAGGCCGTCAATCTGTCGACCACGCCCTGCTGGCGCCGCATTCAGCGTCTGGAGCGCGACGGCTTCATCACCGGGCGGGTGGCGCTTCTGGATCCCAACAAGGTCAATGTCGGCATCACGGTCTTCGTCGCCATCAAGACCGACCAGCACAACGCGGAGTGGCTGACGGATTTCGCCCGCGAGGTCCAGGACGTGCCGGAGGTTGTGGAGATCTACCGCATGGCGGGCGACATCGACTATCTATTGAAGGTCGTCGTGCCAGACATTCAGGGTTACGACCGCGTCTACAAAGCCTTGATCGCCAAGATCCGGTTCTTCGACGTCAGCTCCATGTTCGCCATGGAGCGCATAAAGTATACGACCGCCCTGCCGCTCGGCTACGCCAGCCCCTGAAGCGCCTCTTTCTGGGCGTTCTTGAAGCCGACCAATCGGCGGTCGCCAAGGTCAAAGACCGGTCGTTTCATCAGTGCCGGATGGGCCAGGATAAGCGCCGCCGCCTTGGCGTCGTCCAAATCCGCCTTGTCGGTCTCGTCAAGACCGCGCCAGGTGGTACCGCGCGTGTTGATCAAAACGTCGCTGCCCAACTCGCCGACCCAGGCTTTCACGTCGCCGGCATCCAGACCGTCGGCACGGACATCGTGAAACTCGTGCGCGATCCCTTCAGCCTTCAGCCACGCCAGCGCTTTCTTGCAGGTATCGCAATTCTTCAATCCGTAGACGGTGATCAAGGCACCCTCCCATGGCATCCGTCAGAGAACCTAACGCGGATTGTCCTGTTTTAGCGCGGCGGACCCGCCGGACAAAGCACCGATGGCGCCGGCGCGCCAGTTGCGGCTAGACTTGGCGGCGCAAGCGCCAACAACGCCTGAGGGAGGCGATCGCGTGGGACAGGCATACCTCGAACCGGTCGATCATCCGGCGGCCTGGAAGGCCAGTGATTTTACGAGCCTGGATGACATCACGGTCACATTTGACCAACGCCATATCGACGCTTTCGAGGCGGCCTGGCAGGCGATTGACCGCGCCGGCCTGACCCTCGATCAGGTTGAACGCGAGCATTTCGAGGTACCGGCGATCGCCGACGACCTCGCCGACATCTATCGCGAGATCATCGACGGGCGCGGCCTGGTGCTGATTGACCGGCTGCCTATCGAAGACTGGCCACTGGCCAAGACAGAGATCATCTATTGGGGTATCGGCACCCATTTCGGCACCGGGGTCTCACAGTCGGTCATGGGCGACCGTCTTGGCCATGTCGTCAACATCGGCGGCAAGGATCCGAAAGAACGCGCCTACCGCAACAGCATGCCGCTGACATTGCACACCGACGGCTGCGGTATCCTTGGCATGCTGTCGATACGCCCGGCCGACGAAGGCGGGTTGTCGCAATACGCCAGCGCGCTTGCCGTCCACAACGAGATCCTGAAGGCCCGGCCCGATCTGTTGGAACCACTCTATCGCGGTTTTCGCTATCACCGCTTCGGCGAGCAAGGGCCCGGCGAAGATCCGGTAACGCCGCATGAGGTACCGGTGCTGTGTCAGTGCGAAGGCGTCGTCAGCACCCGCTATATCGCTGGCTATATCTATATGGCCTACGAAGAGCTCGGCGAGGAAATCGGCGCATTCGAGCGCGAAGCTCTGGAGTTCTTCGACGAGACCGCGCAGCGCGACGACATGAAGCTTGAGTTCATGATGCCGCCCGGTCAGATCTGCTTCGCCAACAACTATACCGTTCTGCACGCGCGCACCGGGTTCGAGGACCGGCCGGGCCCCGACACCGGCCGCATGCTGTTGCGCCTTTGGCTCACCGCCCACGACCGGCGGCCGATCGATCCCAGGATTGAGATCTATCGAAGCCAGGGCATCAAGAAACAAGAGAGCCGCGAGAACACCCGCTATGCCGGCGACGCGACCGATGTCCTCGAGCGGGGTGTTCTGCGCTATTGAGGGATGAGAGACCTATCGCAAGCATAAGAAACAGCACGACCAAGCTCGTGGGGCGCGATGCGATAATGACGACATGGGGGAGTTGACCGGAACGTGACCGTCAGACAAGGCTTTTACATCGTTTCCATTGTGCTGTTCGTCGCGGTCGCGCTATTGGCGATCGTGTGGCCGAACGTGCTCTGGGCTTTGCTCGTGCTGGTCCCGTTGTTTCTGGTCGGCGTCTACGACGCGACCCACGGCGTTCACAACGTGCTGCGCAACTATCCGGTGATCGGCCATATCCGATACTTCGCGGAGTTCATCCGGCCTGAAATCCAGCAGTACTTCGTTGCCACCAATCTGTCTGGCCGGCCCTATCCAAGGGAGACCCGAGAACTTGTCGGCGCGCGCTCCCATGGCGGCGACGGCATTCAGCCCTTTGGCACACAGCACGATCTCCTGACCTCCGGGACCGAGTTTGCCATGCACTCAATGGCGCCGAAGGAACCGCCCCCGGAGGCGGCGCGTGTTGTCTTCGGTCCCGATTGCGCTCAGCCGTACAGCGCGTCGCGTCTCAACGTCTCGGCGATGAGTTATGGCGCGCTGTCACGCAACGCGGTCATCGCCATGAACCGCGGCGCGGCACTGGGTGGGTTTTATCAAGACACCGGCGAAGGCGGTCTGACGCCGCACCATATCGCAGGTGGCGGCGATATCGTCTGGGAGCTTGGCACCGGCTATTTCGGGTGCCGCACCGCCGACGGCAATTTCGACCCTGAGAAGTTCCGCGAGAAGGCCGCCCACGACCACGTCAAGATGGTCGAAATCAAGGTCAGCCAGGGTGCCAAGCCATCCCATGGCGGCGTTCTGCCCGCGGCCAAGATCTCCGAGGAAATCTCAAGGATTCGCGGCGTGCCGATGGGCCAAGACTGCATTTCACCGCCGGCCCACACGGCCTATTCGAACCCCTGCGAGATGATGGAGTTTGTCGCCCAGCTGCGCGAGCTTTCCGGCGGTAAGCCGGCCGGCTTCAAGCTTTGCATCGGGCAACGCAGCGAGTTCCTCGGCATCGTGAAGGGCATGCTGAAGACCGGCATCACACCCGACTTCATCGTCGTCGACGGTTCAGAAGGCGGCACCGGGGCCGCGCCCCTGGAGTTCTCGCGGTCGCTCGGCTTGCCAGTCAACGAAGGACTGGCGTTCGTTCACGCCAGTCTTGTCGGCGCCGGTTTGCGCGACAAGGTCCGCATCGGTGCCAGCGGCAAAATCGCATCCGGTTTCGACATGGTGATCAAGATGGCGCTGGGAGCGGATATCTGCAACGTCGCGCGCCCCTTCATGTTCACCGTCGGCTGTATCCAGGCGCTGCGCTGCCATACCAACCGATGCCCGACGGGCGTCGCGACACAGGATCCTGAGCGCTACAAGGCGATCGACATCGAGAGAAAGCACCTTCAGGTCGCGAAATATCACGAAAAAACGATAGAGAGTTTTTTGGCTCTGATAGGTGCCATGGGCGTAGACGATCCGAAGAATTTGACCCCGCAACACATCTTCCTGCGTGGTGATGATGGTACCGCCCGCTCCTATGCCGAGGTCTATTCGTGGCTGGACCAAGACGCGCTGTTGGGCGGCGCGCTGCCAGTGCCGTTCGACCGCTATTGGTCCCACGCAAGCGCGGAGCATTTTTAGCCTGAACCATCGAGAGATCTGACGACCCATGTGTGAGTTGTTCGCCAAGTCCAGCCGCCAGCCGGCAAACGTCAACCTGTCGCTGGATACCTTCGCCGATCATGGCGGACGGACGGGACCGCATCGCGACGGCTGGGGAATCGCCTATTACGAGGAAGGCGATATCCGGCTGATCAAGGACACACATCAGGCCAGCAGCAGCGTCTGGGTCCGCTTTGTCGAGGAGCAGGGACTGGTCAGCGCCACGGTGATCAGCCACATCCGTTATGCGACCACCGGCCACGTCGCGCTCTACAACACCCATCCGTTCAGCCGCGAGCTGGGCGGACGCATGCATGTCTTCGCCCATAACGGAGTCGTCGATGGCGCCATGGGTGATTCGCGTTTCCCGCTGGATGCCTATCATCCCGTGGGCAGCACCGATTCGGAGTATGTCTTCTGCTCCCTTCTGGCGCGCCTGAGCCCATTGTGGAACGAAGCCGACGGCGTGCCTGACTTGGAAGAGCGCATGGACGAAGTCGCCAGGTTCGCCGGCGAGTTGCGCGGCGTCGGCCGTGCCAACTTTCTTTACGCCGACGGCGACGTGCTGTTTGCGCACAGCCATATCCGCCACCAGGATGACGGCTCGACCGGCATCGGCCTGCACATGCTGTCGCGCACCTGCGGCAACGAGGGCATCGCGCTCTCGGGCGGCGGCGTCAATGTCAGCACCGGCGATGACAACCAGGCGGTGACACTTCTGGCGAGCGTGCCGTTAACCGCCGAGGACTGGATGCCGGTTGACGAAGGGACGGTGCTGGCGCTGCGCGACGGCGCAGTTGTGGCTCAGGCGACGGCCTGAGTCTCAGCAAACACGGGCCGGTCACCAGCCGCTGTCGTGCGGTGCATCAGACGCGGCATGGTGTCGTCGTAGTCGTGGACCGCATAGTGCATGGCGCACCGGTTATCCCACATCAAGACGTCGCCCGGGCTCCACGCATGTCGGAACACGTTCTCCGGCCGGGTCGCATGGTCGTAGAGGAAGGCCAGAAGCGGCGCGCTTTCCTCGCGACTCATGCCTTCGAACGCGATCGTGAAGCTGGGATTGACGAACAATGCGTGGCGCCCGGTCACAGGATGGCGGCGCACCACGGGATGAACGGCCGGTGGCGGCATCTCGCGGATCGGCAACGCATCGGTCCCCGGCTCATTGTTGCGCGCCACCAGGGACTCCGCGCTGTGCAACGCATTAAGCCGGTCAAGCATGGTGCGCATGCCATCCGACAGTGTCTCAAAGGCGCGGTACATGTTGCAGAACATGGTGGCGCCGCGTCCTTCGGTCACGGTCAGCGCTTGCAGAACGGAGAGTGCCGGGGGCTGCTCTGAACAGGTGATGTCGCTGTGCCATTCGTCGTTGCGCGCGCCGGGCTTGCCGGGCTTGTTCTCGATGACCAGCACTTCCGGAAATCCATCGACCCCACGGCGCGAGCGCAGCGGATGGGGCTCGACCGGTCCGAAGCGCTCGGTAAAGGCGACCTGCTCGGCAGGCGACAAGGACTGATTGGGGAACAACAACACCAGATGATCGCCGAATGCATTCAGTACGGCACCGAACACGTCATCATCCATGGGTTTGGCAAGGTCGACACCGTCGACCCGCGCACCCAGCGCACCTGTCAGCGTCGTGACGTCCATCGCGGCCTCCGTCAGAACGGCTGTTACCGAACTATGTCATGGGCTGGGGTGGCTGTGAATGTGATTTCAGGCCAAACTGATACAAACCGCTGGGAGGTAGATCATGTCGGGGGCAGGTTCGATCGACGTAACGGAGCGCGGCAGCACGCTGCTTTTCAATCCGCTGCTCAACAAGGCGACCGCGTTCAGCTACGAAGAGCGCGACGAGCTCGGCCTGTTCGGCCTCTTGCCGCCGCATATCGAAGACCTTGAAAGCCAGCTCCAGCGCGCCTATCAGGCCGTCGGCACCAAAAACACGCCGATGGGCAAGCATATCTACCTGCGCCAACTGCAGGACACGAATGAGACGCTGTTCTACGCGCTGATCGGACGCTACATCACCGAAATGCTGCCGCTGGTCTATACACCGACCGTCGGCCAGGCGTGCCAGCAGTTCAGCGAGATCTACCGGCGCCCGCGCGGCTTGTTCGTGCCCTATCCACGGCGCAACGTCATGCACAAGATCATGGAGAACGCGCCGCTCGACAATGTCGAGGCCATCGTGGTCACCGATGGCGAACGTATCCTTGGCCTGGGCGACCAGGGCGCCGGCGGGTTGGGCATCCCGATCGGCAAGCTGTCACTGTACACCGCCTGCGGCGGTATCGATCCGGCGACCACGTTGCCGATCGTGCTGGATGTCGGCACCAACAACGAGGAACGCCTCAACGATCCTCTCTATATCGGCTGGCGCAACGAACGCATCAGCGGCCAGGATTATGACGATTTTGTCGACCTGTTCGTCCAGAGCATCGAGGCGCGCTATCCCGAGGTTCTCCTGCAATGGGAGGATTTCGCGCAACAGCACGCCGCGCCGATCCTGGAGCGCTACCGTGACCGACTGCTGACCTTCAACGACGATATTCAAGGCACCGCAGCGGTCGCCTACGGCACGTTGCTCGCGGCTGCCGAAGCAGCCGGCACCAAAGTCACCGACATGCGCGTCGCCTTTCTGGGCGCCGGATCCGCGGGCTGCGGCATCGCCATGCAGATCCGCCGTGGCATGGTGAGGAATGGGCTTTCGGAAGCCGAGGCCGCCGAGCGCTTCTTCATGATCGACCGCCAGGGCCTTTTGCATGACGGCATGACCGGTCTGTTGGACATCCAGACACCATTGGTGCAACCGAAGGACAAGGTCGCCGGGTGGGCGTCCGAGGGCGAGACGATTTCGCTGGAGGATGTGGTCGACAAGGCCAAACCCACGGTGCTGGTCGGTGTCAGCGGCCAGCCCAACACATTCACCGAGGCGATCATCCGCAAGATGGCCAAACACACCGAGCGGCCGATCATCTTTCCGCTGTCGAACCCGACATCACGCTGCGAGGCAACGCCCGAGGACATCATCAACTGGACCGACGGCAAGGCGCTGGTGGCAACCGGCAGTCCGTTCGACCCGGTCAAGCACAAGGAAAAGACGTTCGAAATCGCCCAGTCGAATAACGTCTATATCTTCCCGGGCCTGGGTCTGGGCGTATTGGCCAGCGGCGCCAGACGGATCAGCAACGAAATGATGATGGCCGCCGCCGAGGCGCTTGCCGCCGACGCGCCGATCATGTCCGATCCCAACGGTTCGCTGCTGGCGCACCTGGAGGATATCCAAAAAGTCAGCCGCGACATCGCGTTCGCCGTCGCGCGCGAGGCGCAGGAGCAAGGCCACGCGCCGGAGTCGAGCGCCGACGAACTTGAAGCGAAGATCAAGGCTAAGATCTGGGAACCCGTCTACAAACCCTATCGCCCAGCCTGACCAGCTTCGACGGGATACTCAGCTCCCGTCGCGCCGCGTCAGCAACGCCGCCAACGCGATGAAGTGATAATCGTGGCGGCGCGGGTCGTCGCGAATCAATCGTTCCGCGCGGACGTAGACGTCATCGATCAGATTGTCGACGTCGTCGAGATTGGCAAGGCAGAGTCGCAGTGGCGATTCGCTGAAGACCCGGAAGAATGCGGTGAACTCGCGAGCGAACCGTTCGGCGTCATCGGTCTCCCTGAAGGTTTCGACAAACGGCACGGGTATCTCATAGGTTTCCGATCGTTCCAGCGAGAAGAGGCCGGCGCACGAGGCTTGTGCCTCTGCGACCGGCGCGACCAGTTCATCGAGCGTGCGGAAATAGGTGGGGTGATAGTAGACCTCGTAGTGATCGCGATCGATCAGCTTGTCGTCCACCATTTCCAGCAGCGCATCATTCAAAGCGTCGGCAAACCCGTCACAGGTCGCGTGCCCAAGTCCGGTGCCGAAGACCTGCATCAAAAGTTTGCCGCCCGGAACCAACTCGTCCGCCCTCGCCTGTAAGAACGCCTCCAAATCGCTCGATGACTGCGCGGCGAGTGCAGCGTGTTCCTCGCCCGTTACCCAGCCGATTCCGCTGCCAAGGCCGCTTGGACCATTGCCGACGATGTGACCGGGCAGACGGTCTAGCGGCCGCCGACTGAAGAACGCAATGGCGTTGAAGGTCGTTGCCAGGTGCAGGGAACGCGGCGGCAGGAGCCGGTCGAACATGGACCCGCCGACGACCGATGAGAAGACCGCGTCGTCACCAAAGACGGAATGGCCATCCGGGCGCAATCCGGTTAGTAGCGCGGTAAAATCGTTGGTTGGCAGGTCGCTATGGATCGTCTGGATGGGCCGGGCCGTGCGGGCGCGCAGCGTGTCGACAGCGCGCTGCATGACGGCGATGGAGTTGCGCCCTTCCGAACAGCCGAAATCGGCCAAACCCAAATCGGGCAGGGAGTCATCCAAGGGCATCGCGGAAAGCGCGTCGTCGAGCCAGGGCATCACATGGTCGATGGCGACCATCTGCGGCGCGGAGTTACGATTGTACTCGCCGTGGCCGATCATGCCGGTCGTTACGCCTGTTGATGTCACATCCTTGATCCCGGCCCCTGGTTCCACCTGTCGCCAGAACTTTATCACGGCCGCGCCACGGCCGCCGCACTTCGCGTTTGGCGGACGGAGCACGAGAGAGTAGGCTTCGTTCTTAACCCGCCGGTCGTATGAATGTCTGATCCCCGCCGTTATCGTTGGTATGTGCTGGCCGCGTCCGTACTGATGCTGCTGATGGCCAATGGCGCGATGTTCCTGATCATCGTCGCGATGGCGGATATCTCGGAAACCTTCAACTGGCCGCGCGGCGTTCCCTCGACGGCCTATGCCATGCAGTTTGTCGGCGGCGGTCTGGGTTGTATCGCCATGGGTTGGTGGCTCGACCGCGCCGGTATGGGCAAACCAGCGCTGCTCGGCGCCATCATGATCGGATCGGGCGCCATTCTAACGGGCATGATCTCAAGCCGCTGGGAACTATGGGCGATCTACGGCGTGATGATCGGCCTTCTGGGCACGGCCGCCATGTTCGCGCCCTTGATGGCGAACATCACACGCTGGTTCGACCGCAACCGGGGTATGGCCGTCGGCCTGGTCGCCAGCGGCCAGAGCCTGGCTGGGTTCATCTGGCCACCGATTTTTGAACTGGGTCTGACCGAGATTGGCTGGCGCGCGACCTACGTCTACTACGGTATCGCGACCATTCTGGTGATGGTGCCGTTGAGTCTGGTGCTCAGGCGCAGTCCGCCGCCAATCGACCACCACACGGTGTCCGGCGGTTCGGCCGCGCCGGGACGTAGCGCCACGATCTATCGTCTCAGGCCCAACAGCCTGCTGGCACTACTGTGTTGCGCCATTGTCGGCTGCTGTATCGCCATGTCGCTGCCGCTGGCGCATTTGAAGGTCTACGCCACCGATGTCGGCATCGCGCCGATGCAGGCAGCGACGCTGCTCTCTGTCATGCTGCTCGCCAGCTTCGTCGCCCGCGCCGTCTTTGCCGGCTTGTTGATCGGCCGCTTCGGTGCCTTGAAGGCGCTCTTCCTGTTCTCGGTGATCCAGGTCGCGATGCTGACCGTGCTGCCCTTCATTCAGGGGCTGATGGCATTCTACGTCGTCGCGGCCGTGTTCGGCTTCGGCTATGGCGGCATCGGCCCGTGCTATCCGGTCATCGTGCGTGAGTATCTGCCTGAGCGGCGCGCTGGTCGCTATACGGGCATTGTCGTCATGTTCGGCACGTTCGGCATGGCCATCGGCGGCTGGCTGGGCGGCTTCGGTTACGACATGACCGGCAGCTACACCTCGGCCTTCCTGGCCGGCACGGCCTTCAACGTGGCCAACCTGCTGATCATCGGTTTCCTTATCGGGCTGACCCGCACGCCGTCTTTGCGTCACGCGCCCGCTTGACGCCGCAAACCGGCCTTAGCCAGCCCACGCGCCGGCTTGACGTCACGGCGTCCTTGGCCGATGACAGGTCAGGGGCAACGGGAACGATCCCGGCAAAAGACCAGACGGGGGCGGCTGATGAAACCACAGGACGTCGACACATTCCTTGACGAGAACGCGATCCGAACGGTGATCGTCGCCGGCACCGATCCCATGGGTGTGCTGCGCGGAAAACGGCTGACCGTCCCCTACTTCAAGAACGCCATCGACACGGGCCTCACCTTTGCCTGGTTCATCATGCGCACGACCACGGTCGACGATGTGTTGCCGGACATGCTGGGCACCGGCGTTCCCGATGTAAAAGGCGTGCCTGACCTCTCGACATTGCAGTTGGCGCCGTGGGAGCCCGACACCGCCATCGTGCTGATCGACTGGGTCTGGCCCGATGGCAGCACTTGCCCCTATTGCCCGCGTAGCGAACTCAAACGCCAAGTCGCGGCAATGCGCAAACAGAACGTCGTCGAACGCGCCGCACTGGAGTTCGAGTTCTATCTGATGCCCAAGCCGATCGCCGACGTGCGGCGCGGTGACTTCTCCGGCCTCGGTCCGGCCTCCCAGGATATCCACTGTTACTCCATCTACGAAGGCAGCTTCTTTGAGCCGGTCGTCGCGCGAGTCCGCGAGTGTTTCGAGGATATTATCGAAGGCTGCACACCCGAATGGGGCCAGGGTCAGTTCGAGATCAACCTCGCCGCCACCGACGCGCTCTCGATGGCCGATCAGGTCATGCTGTTCAAGACGGCGGTCAAACAGATTGCCGCCGAAGCCGGTCTGTCCGCCACCTTCATGGCCAAGTGGCACCAGGACTTCTCCGGCAACTCCGGCCACATCCATCAAAGCTTCAGCGAAGCCAAGACCGGCAAGTCCCTGTGCTACGACGCCAAGGCCAAGGACAACCTGACGCCGTGGTTCCGCCGTTTCATCGCCGGCCAACTCGACCTCATGTGCGAGACAACGCTGTTCATCGCGCCCTTCGTCAACTCATACAAACGCTTCCAGGACGACAGCTTCGCCGGCGTGACGCGATGCTGGAGCATCGATAACCGTACATCCGGCTTGCGCGTCATCAATGTCAGCGCCAAGAAGGCGCGGCTGGAACACCGTGTCGGCGGCGCCGACCTTAACCCCTATACCGCCTTCGCCGTTCTGTTCGGCACCGGCATGCGTGGCGTCGAGAAGAAGCTGCGCCTGCCCGCGCCGGTCGAC
>JBCCIS010000033.1 GCA_039028155.1 Pseudomonadota bacterium | reverse complement strand
GCTGAACTGCTTCTCATTCGCTGAACAGTGCTGAACCTTGCTGCTTAACATACTTCAACAGGTTACGCCTCTGCTTCCCCTGTACTTGTTTCACTGATATGACCGAACCACACTTTCTATTCCCATTCTTTCCGCTTCTCTGGCTTTAATTCCTTGTTCCCTATCCTTGGTGCGCCTAGGGCATGCTGATCCCGAGACGTTTGGTTGGGGGAATTCCCTACTCCCCACCAGCACAGCTCTGCTTGTAGCACCTACACTCCCTTTTGTTGTGTTTTGCCTGTCCTGTTGTTCAACCGCGCTCCCATCCTGTTTCCCCTTGTGCCCGAGGCGATCAGTCTGATCTCGATTGCAAGCCACGGCATACCAACCCGGTTTCCCGAAGAAGCCCTGCAGGTTGCCGCCGACGCGGAGCCGGTGACGCGGTTGGGCAAACGCGAGGACCTGCGCGACATGCCGCTGGTCACCATCGACGACAGCGACGCCCGCGATCACGACGACGCTGTCTGGGCCGAGCCGGACAAGAATGGACGCGGCGCCTGGCACGCGGTTGTCGCGATTGCCGATGTCAGTCACTACGTGCGCCCGGGCAGCGCGCTCGACCGCGCCGCCTATCGCCGCGGCAACTCCGTCTACCTGCCCGACCATGTCGTACCGATGCTACCGGAACGTCTTTCCAATGACCTTTGTTCGCTGCGTCCGCACGAAGATCGGCCCTGCGTCGCCGCCCATCTATGGATCGGAAGTGACGGCGCGTTGCACCGATGGAAGTTCGTCCGCGGCCTCATGCGCTCGGCCGCGCGGCTTACCTATGACGAGGTCCAACGCCACCATGACGGTAAGCCGAGCGCAACAACCGGCGACCTTCCCGACGATCTGATCGCCAATCTCTATGGCGTCTATGATGCGTTGTGCAAAGCCCGTGCCGAGCGCGGCGCGCTCGATATCGAACGTCCGGAACGCAAGGTCGTCGTCGGCGAGGACGGCAAGGTCGCCATGATCGAGCAGCGTATCCGTCACGACAGCCACAAGCTGATCGAAGAGATGATGATCGTCGCCAACGTCGCCGCGGCGAAGGCGCTCGAAGAACGGCGCATGCCGGCGATGTACCGCATTCACGATCAGCCCTCGCCGGAAAAGGCGGAGGCGTTGCGCGAATATCTGGAAAGCCAGGGCTTGAGCCTGCGCAAATCGCCACAACTACGCCCGCGCGACTTCAACCAGATTCTGAAACGTGTGAATGGCACTGACCAGCAGGACGCCGTGAACGAAGCGGTCCTTCGTAGTCAGGCGCAGGCCGAGTACGCGCCCGAGAACATCGGCCATTTTGGCTTGGCCTTGCCGGCCTACGGCCACTTCACCTCGCCGATCCGGCGTTACGCCGATCTCTTGGTTCATCGCGCCTTGATCGGTGCTTTCGAGCTGGGCGGCGGCGCCCTGCCCGGCGACGCCGGCGCGGCGTTCGACAAAGTCGGCGTTCATCTCTCAGCCATGGAGCGGCGCGCCACGCGCGCTGAGCGCGACGCGGTCGACCGCTTCGTTGTCTCGTTCATGGCCGACCGCATCGGCGCCACCATGACCGGGCGCGTGACCGGCATCGGCCGGTTCGGCCTGTTCGTGCGTCTGGATGAGACCGGTGCCGACGGCCTTCTGCCGGCAAGCCGCCTGCCCGGTGGCCCTTTTCGTTTCATGGAAGGACGCCAGCAACTGGTCGGCCACGGCGTAAGGTACGATCTGGGCGAGCCGGTCACGGTGGAGGTCGCGGAAGTCGAGCCGGTGACCGCCGGATTGAGCTTCAGCCTGGTCGAAGGCGGCTCGGAATCGTCGGGTCGGGCGCAGCGCCCCAAAAAACCGGGCGGCAGAGGCAAATCCGCCAAAAAGGGCAAAAAAAGCAAAACGAAGCGGCGTGATCGGCGTCATTGAGGCTGAGTCGCCTCCGGTTAGAATTGCGGCTACAATGTGGCGCACAACAGAGCGCCCGAACGCGGCGCCGACACACAGGGGGCCCTTATGAGCGCAGATGCAGCCGTGAAGCCAGATCCAGCCAACGAATCCGCAAAACCGACACCGGTCCAGCGGCGCTGGCTGCAACGCGGGCTTGATCAGCCCGGCGGCAAGCTGCCCCTGTTTGATGAAGACGGCCGCGAGGTCGATCCGCGCACGATCAGAAGCTGCGTTCGCCAAGGCTGGGCCGAACCGTGGATCGCCAACCCGATCAAGCCGGACTGGCTGGTCTGCCGCCTGACCGACAACGGCCGCGCCATCCTCGGCGAGGCCTAAGGCCGCCAGACTTGGCCGCACCGGGTGCTGGACACGCGCCCGGCAATTGAGGAGCATGCCGCTTCCTCGTCTTCTTTTAGGTTCCCACCATGCCGGAGACTACGCCGCCTAAGGTGCGGCCGCGCGACGCCGCCAGCATCGTTCTGCTCCGTGGCAGGGGCGACAACCCCGAGGTCCTCATGGGCCGGCGGCGCAAGCGCGCGAGCTTTCTGCCCAACATCTATGTCTTTCCCGGCGGACGGGTCGACAGACATGACCGTGTCGTGCCCGCAGGCCTCGACCTGCCTGAGGAGCTGAAACAGAAACTGACGCGGCGCACCACGCAAGCGCACGCGACCTCGATCGCCATCGCTGCGTTGCGCGAGACCCACGAGGAGACCGGCTACCTTCTTCTGAACAAAGCAATCCGCGACGTGTTGGAGAATGCTCCACAGTCCGCCTATTGGCATGCGCTACGCCAAGCCGGCGGCGGCCCCGACCTCATGTCGCTGGACTATATCGCGCGCGCTCTGACGCCAACCATGTCGCACAAGCGCTTCAACACACGCTTCTTCCTGGCGAACGCCAACAATGCCGAAGGCGAATTGATCAAAGACGGCGAATTGGAAGACCTGCATTGGCTGCCGCTCAGCGAGGCGTTCCGGCTGCCCATTGTCGACGTCACGGAGTTCGTCCTGCGTCAGGCCGAACAACGTTGGCGCGAAGACCGCCAGTTAAAACGCACCGCGCCGGTGCCCTTCCTCCACTATATCGGCATGCGTCAGCGCATCGATCATGAGTGACGTTGTTCTGACCGGGCAGCAGCGGCGGTCGTGCCTGATTGCCCTGATTGCTTCGCTCGCCGTCATGGCCATTACGACAGGCATGACTTGGCCGTTGCTGGCCGAGATTCTACGCGATCAAGGCGTCGACGAGTCGATTATTGGGCTGAGCGCAGCATCCCAGTTCATTGGCACAATCATTGTTTCGTTCTTGGCGACGCGGATCATTCCAAGACTTGGTTTCTTTCGGGCAACACTGACAGGCATGGCCTTGGTCTTCGTGACCATCCTGCTGATCCCCGCCTTTCGCGACGTGCTCGTGTGGTTTCCCCTTCGGTTTGTCTTCGGCATCGGCAACGCGTTGTTGTTTCTGGCCGGAGAAACCTGGATCAATCGGATCCTGGACGACCACTCGCGCGGCCGGTGGATCGGTGTTTACAGCACCGTCGGCATGGCCGGCTGGGCCCTTGGTCCCGTCATTGCCGGAACCGTCGACGGTAGCGGTTGGACGCCCTTTCTGATTGCAGCGGCATGCATCGTGCCAGCAACGCTGCTTTTACTGCCGACACGATCCATCAATCTGGACACCAGGACCAAACAAGCGGACGAAGCGACAGGATCGACAATGTGGCTGGCTTTCGTCGCGGCGCCCACGGTGTTGCTGTCGGCTGCCATGTTCGGGTTTATCGACGGTGCCCTGCTGTCATTCGGCCACCTCTACACCATGGATATGCTGGGCAGTGAGCATCGCGACATCGCCTATGCCGTCATCTGGACCGGGCTGATCGGCGCCGTCGTCTGGCAGATGCCCCTTGGCTGGCTAGCCGACCGGGTCGACCGCGGTTGGATGTTGGTCGGCTGCGTCGCGACGATTGCTGTTGCCTGCGCCCTGCTACCCCTGGTGATCGACGGTGGCCTGGCGCCTTGGTACAGCCTCCAAGGCCTCGCGCTGTGGGTCACGCTCATCGTGTGGGGTGCGGCCATGGGCGGCACATTCACGGTCGGCATGACGCTCTTGGGTCAGCGCTTCACCGGCCAGGCCCTGATTGCCGCCAACGCTGTTTTCAGCTTGTTTTTCGCGGTCGGCGGTCTCACAGGCCCATTCAGTGTCGGCAGCGCCATGTCGGCCTGGGGACCGGAAGCCTTCCCCGCAACGCTGTTAGGCGTCGCCGTTGCCTACTGCGCGTTTGCCGCGTATCGCCAGGCAACCAGGCGGCGCCGATTGGCCACCGGATCCATGTAGCCAGGCCGCCTCTGTGCTTGACAGGCCGGCCGCCATCAGTATGGTCCAGCGCTCGAATGACCAAGCACTTAAGGTGAAGGTCCCATGGCAAAGCCGGCGACCATTTTGATCAAACTGGAGAGCACCGCGGACACCGGTTACTACTATGTAACCAAGAAGAATCCGCGCACCCAGACGGAAAAGCTTCAGTTCAAGAAGTACGACCCCGTCGCGCGCAAGCACGTGCTGTTCAAGGAAACCAAGCTGAAGCACTAAGCCAGCCTGGTTGCGTGCCGCGCCAACAGGCGTGGCGTTCACGTCTCCAGACCTGTTTCCGGTATCGGCCATGTGATGCGTGGCCGCTTCGAACGCGTGCTCACAACTCGGTCACGCGCGAACTCAGGCTTCCGACGACAGCAGCTCCTCAGACGCACACGCCACCCGGTTGCGTCCTTCAGACTTCGCCCGGTAGAGCGCCCTGTCGGCGCGCGCCAACAGGTCTTCGGGCGTATCGTCGGCGCCCTTGTTGACGGCGACGCCAAGGCTGATCGTCACATCGATCGAGAGATCGGATTTGGCAATCGCGAAAGCGGTGTCGCTGACACCAAGGCGCAGACGATCGGCGACGGATTCGGCGACCGAGAGCGTCGTGTCCGGCATGACGACAACAAACTCCTCACCACCCAGCCGCGCCGACAAATCGCTCGACCGCGTGCACTCGATCATGCGGCGCGCGAGTTCGGCCAACACCTCGTCACCAACCGCGTGGCCGTGCGTGTCGTTAACCTTCTTGAAGTGATCGACATCCAGGATGATCACCGAAAGCGACTTCCTGTTCTCGACCGCGCGTTCGAACTCGCGGGCCAGATGACTGACCAGATAGCGGCGATTGTGCAGCCGGGTCAGCTCATCCATCGACGCCGCGGAGACACTCTCTTCCAGGTTCATGCGCAGGCGGTCCTGGTAATGCTTGCGGCGAACCTGGGTGCGTACCCGGGCGATCAGCTCGTTGCGGTCGAGCGGCGTCATGACGTAGTCGGTCACGCCCAGATCGAGCGCCTTGGCGAGCTGCTCAAGATCGCCCTCCTCGACCAGCGCCAGGATCGGGACCAGCCGCGTCGCCGGGCGGCTGCGCAACTGGGAGCAGACCCTGAGGCCGTCCACGTCTTCCAGGGTCAGGCTGATGATCACGACGTCGAAATCGCTGACATCGGCCAGGCGCAACGCTTCGGCGTCGTCACGTTCGACGGTGACCTCGTTCGATTCGCTGAGCGCCTCGTTGATCATGCGCGCGCGTGAATCAAAATCCTCCAGCAGCAGAATGCGGCCGCGCTGCGGGCTCGTGTCATCGGGGAGAATATCGTCGACATCGGTCGAGGCGGCGCCGGCCTTGAGGCGCAGGCGCAACTCGTCGAACGTCACCTTGAACCTCAGAAGCGACCTGACCCGCGCCAGCAGTGCCAGGTCCTCGACCGGCTTGGTCAGGAAGTCATCAGCGCCGGAGCTGAGGCCGACGACACGGTCTTCCGTCTCCGACAGCGCGGTCACCATGACAATCGGGATATGCATGGTCGACGGTTCGGCGCGTAGCCGCCGGCACACCTCGAACCCATCCATGCCCGGCATCATGACGTCGAGCAGAATCAGATCCGGACGCTCCGTCGTCGCGATCTCAATCGCGGACGGACCGTCGGATGCCGTCAGAACGTCGTAGTACTCACTGGTGAGCTTGGCTTCCAGAAGCTTGACGTTAAGCGGCTGATCATCAACGACGAGTATGCGACCGGTCATCTAGTCCCGTGGCTCACTCTAAGAAACGCTTAACGGTATCAAGGAACGTCTGAACCGAAATGGGTTTGGCGATGTAGGCATCGCAACCCGCACTCAGGATCTTCTCTTCATCACCCTTCATGGCAAGAGCCGTCACAGCTACAACCGGCACCTCAGCCGTCGACGGTTCCGCCTTGATCCACTGCGTCACCTCAAGTCCCGATGCCTCCGGCAACTGGACATCCATGATAATGAGGTCGGGAACATGCTGCTTGGCCAAACGAAAGGCCTCCTCGCCGTTCATCGCCCGAACGGTTTCGAAGCCACTCGCGTCGAGAAGATCGTTGAAAAGCTTCATGTTGAGCTCATTGTCCTCAACGATCAGCACAGTTTTGGCCATAGATGATATCCGCGCCAGTTTCTCACCCTAGGTGTATCGGCCATGCTCATGCATGCCCGCAGCGACCACCGCAGACAAATGCTGTCCGCAACGTCCCGCATTTCCCATAAACTACCTCGACCGGAAGAAATAACACACCACAACCTATGGCTCGAAATTCATCTTCGGTACGTGTTGTGATCGCGGCCACTCAATTTGGCAGCCAACACGCGTTTCCTCCCGCTATGGTAGCATAACCATGACATCTGCCCAGCGTGCAATCTCTCCCGACGTCGCAATGCAGATCGACGCGCTGCCCCTGGACAACCATTTGCCGCTTCTGATCACCGACGCCGACGAGGTCCTGTTCGGCTTCATGGCTGCTTTTGAACGTTACATGGAGAGAAACGGTGCGTTTTTCGATTGGTCTTCTTACCGGCTCAACGGCAACATTCGCTACCAGAGTGACCGTTCACCACTGGACGGACCGGCCGTCAAGGACCTGCTTCTGGGCTTCTTTCGCGACGAGACCCGCCACATTGACGCCGTTGATGGTGCGGCGGAGACACTTGCCCACCTCAACCAAAAGATGCAGGTCGTGGTGTTGACAAACCTGCCGCACGATCACCGCGATGACCGCCGCCACGCCCTCATGCGGCACGGCATGGATTACCCGTTGGTCACCAACGAAGGCTCCAAGGCCCCGGCAGTTAACGCTTTGGCCGCTCGTACACGGGGCTTCGTCGCCTTCATCGATGACTCTCCCAACCACCATCACGAAGTGGCGGGCGTTAACGATGTCCACAAGATTCACTTCGTCAGCAACCAGCGCCTATCCAGTCTCCTGGGACCCGTCGAGCACAGCGACTTCAGCGCCCAGTCCTGGCAAGACATCCGGGACAATCTGGAACGCCAACTCGAACGCCACGGTCACTAGGCGATGAGGCTGGGCGTCGATCTGGGCGGCACGAAGATCGAAATCGTCGCATTGGACGACGACAACCGCGAGATCGCACGCCGACGGATCGCGACACCGCGCGACGACTATGACGGCACCCTCACCGCCATTCGCAACCTCGTCCTGGATACCGAGCATCACCTCTCTGTCACATGCACTGTCGGTGTCGGTATCCCTGGCTCGCTCTCACCAGCGACAGGTCTGATGCGCAACGCCAACTCGACCTGGCTGAACGGCAAGCCGTTTGACCGCGACCTCGCCGCAGTCCTCGCTCGTGATATCCGGATCGCGAACGACGCCAACTGCCTAGCACTGTCGGAGGCACGCGACGGCGCGGCCAAGGATTACCCGGTCGTCTTTGCCGTCATCCTGGGTACAGGCGTCGGCGGTGGCATCGCGATCAATGGACGGTTCATTGAAGGGCTCAACCGGATCGGCGGCGAATGGGGTCATAACCCGCTGCCCGACAGGCACGATGACGAACGACCCGGCCCACTCTGTTACTGCGGGCGAAACGGCTGCATCGAGACATATCTGTCCGGTCCCGGGCTGGCGCGAGATCACTTGGCCGCAACAGGCGAGTCGGTTACAGCCGAAGACATCTGCGCTCGCGCGCAAGCGGGCAATGAGGCAGCCCTGCAGAGCCTGGAGCGCTATGAAGATCGCTTGGCGCGCGCGCTGGGCAGCGTCATCAACCTTATCGACCCCGATGCCGTGGTTCTGGGTGGCGGTCTGTCGAAGGTCGAGCGGCTCTACGCCAATGTGCCCGCGCTGTGGCAGCGCTACATCTTCTCCGACATCGTCAAGACCGCGTTGGTGCCAGCCCAGCACGGCGACTCAAGCGGTGTCCGCGGCGCCGCCTGGCTGTGGGCTGATTGAGAGAACCGTTATGAACAGTCGGGACTGGGCAGCGCTTCGAGCTCGGAGAGCGTGCTCTCGACGGTGAAGGTGCCGTAGTCGAAGACCAGCCGACGAGCGACGCCGTTGTCCTGGACGTCGGCCCCGATCTCGACCTGCGGCAATGGATCGACCGTGTCGTGCGGGTAATAGGCAAGACGCATGGGCCAGATCGTCACCTCGCCACCAGCGTCACCTTCAAACGTCTGCACCTCAGGCGCGGCAAGCACGGTGGTGACGTCGAAGAGGACCGACCCGTCGGTACCGTCGTACACAAGATGGCTCATGATCCGCTCGCCGTTCTCCGCACGCGCCAGGATGTCGATCAGTTGCGCCGTCGGGAAGGTCGTGCCCTTCGGCAGGACAAACTGACCGGGCTCTGGTTCATCAAGAACCAGCGAACCATCACCGCCCTGGCTCGCCAATCGGGCCGAACCGCTGGCGAACTCGGCGCCGCCCGGTTCGCGAACCGTGCGATCCTCGAACGAAAAGTCGAGGCCATCCTTGCTCTCGATCGTGTCGAACGCTGACGACGTGGCGAACGTCGCATCCTCGCGCGAGACCTTCAGGAACAGCCTCTGGCCCACCAGCCAGGCATCGCACGTCTCCTCCCAGGTCAGCAGCAGGGTGCCACGCACCGAGACGACGCCGCTGGTGCCCGACGACTTTCCCAGTGTCATTTCGTAGACCGCGCGATGCGGCAGCATATCGGCAGCCTGAGCGCCGAATGGTGTGGCCACAACGGCGAGAATCACCGCGAGGCCGGGTGACAACAGACTTAAGCAGGAGCGTTGGCGTTTTTTCATCTGTCTAATAAGGTGCCGGCCGAATCGCCGGTCAACCAATCTTCCCTGGAAAGTTACACGATGTCCGAGAAACCACGCGTCCTGGTGACGCGCCGCCTGCCTGATAACGTCGAAACCCGACTAAAGAATGACTATCGCCCCGACCTCAACCCGGATGATCAACTTTATCCCGGCGATGAGCTTGTGGCCAGGAGCGCCGGTGTCGACGCCATTCTGCCCTGTCCGACCGACAAGATGACCGCCGACGTCATCAATGCGCTGGACGATAGCGTTAAAGTGATCGCTACCTTCTCGGTCGGTCATGAACACATCGATGGCCAGGCTGCGGCCGCGCGCGGCATCACCGTGACCAACACGCCGGACGTGCTGACCGACGCGACAGCCGAGATTGCCATGTTGTTGATCCTGGGTGCGGCGCGCCGCGCCGCCGAAGGCGAGCGCATGATCTATGGCCAGACCTGGGGTGCATGGGCGCCGACCGCCATGCGCGGTATCGAGGTGACCGGCAACCGGCTCGGCATTCTGGGCATGGGCCGGATCGGTCAGGCGCTCGCCGATCGCGCCCGCGGCTTCGGCATGGATGTGCACTACCACAACCGCTCGCGCCTGCCCGCCGACAAGGAGAAAGGCGCGACCTTCCACGACGACCTCGACGGCCTGCTCGCGGTCAGCAACATCCTGTCGGTCCACTGCCCGTCATCGCCGGAGACCATCAAGGTGATCAACGCCGAGCGGCTTGCCAAGCTTCCCGACGATGCGATTGTCGTCAACACGGCGCGCGGGAATGTGGTCGACGACGACGCACTGATCGCCGCGCTCAAGTCCGGCAAGCTGTTTGCCGCTGGTCTCGACGTCTATGACGGGGAACCGGACATTCATCCGGGTTATCGCGAGCTGAACAACGCGTTCCTGCTGCCGCATCTGGGCAGCGCAACCCGAGAGACCCGCGACGCCATGGGCTTTCGCGCGCTCGATAACCTCGACGCTTTTTTCGCCGGCAAAGAACCGCCCGACCGGGTGGTCTAAGCGCTGGTCTCTGGGACCAGCCGCCGCGGCAACGAAAGCCCGATCGCGGCCAAGAGCAGGACCGCGCTGACCAGATAGGGCCAGGCGAACGGTTCAGCGAAAACCAACACGCCGATCAGCAACGCGGTCACGAGTTCCGCGCTGCCGGCGATCGCGGCCCTGGCGCCCCCGGCAAGCGCGGCGCCGAACAGGTTGAAGGCGTTTGACATCACGCCGGTCACCAGGGCCAGGCAAACCGCACCCAACCAACCCGCCGGGGCGTTGGGAACGACGGTGTCGAGAACCGCCAAGGAGACCGGCAGCGCGACAGCGAGCGCGCCCAGATTGACGCCGTTAATCCGAGCCGCCATGTGGGTTGCCGGTCCGATCTCCGCGGCCAAGGTCAGATAACCGGCGAACCCCATCGGGCCCAGAAAGGCGAACAGCAGGAGCCCAACCGTGATGCCCTGATCGGCGTCCGGTCGCACGATCAGGGCTGCCGCCAGCAAGACCAGGATCACCGCACCCAACAGACGCGGCGTCATCGGTTTGCCAAAGAAGGCCCGCCCAAAGATCAACGTAAAGGCCGGATAGGTGTAGAAGATGAGAATGACGAGGGTGACCGGCAGGCTGGCATAGCTGTGGAACAGCGACACCGTGCCGACGCCCATGGCCAGGCCGGCACAAAACGCCCGCCCGCTGTAATGCCAGGCCCGCGCACCCAGGACCAGCATCGCCGGCGCCATCAGCAGCAGCCCGCCACCGTAACGCCACAAGAGGCCGGTCTCAGGCGTCAACCCGCCCGAATAACCCCAGTACAGGAACAGGGGCAGAAATCCGAAACCAACCGCGCCCAAGGCAACGCTTCCGATGCCAAGCAGGATCCTTTCGGCGCCGGGCTCCGGTGATGTCGGCGCGTTGATTGACTTGCCCACACAAACCCCCTAATTCGAGCGCCAACACCCTACCGACAGATAGCGAGGACAGCACCATGACCGGCCAGATTGACGCACGCCTGAAGGAGCTGGGCATCGAGCTGCCCGAGGCCGCCGCGCCCGCCGCCAACTACGTACCCTACGTGGTCAGCGGCAACCACGTCTTTGTCGCGGGCCAGATCACGCTGTTGAACGGCGAGCTGAAGTATCAGGGCAAGGTCGGCCAGGACTTCAGCGTCGATGAAGGCTATCAGGCCGCGCGCCTTTGCGCCCTCAACATCCTCGCCCAGGTCAAGGCGGCCTGCGGCGGCGATCTCGACAAGGTCAAGCGTTGCGTGCGCCTGGGTGGTTTCGTCAACGCCAATGGCGATTTCCACGATCACCCCAAGGTCATCAATGGCGCATCGGACCTGATGGTCGAGGTGCTGGGCGATGCCGGCCGCCACGCCCGTGCCGCCGTCGGCGCCCCTGCCCTGCCGCTGAACGTCGCGGTCGAAGTCGACGCCATCTTCGAGATCGCCTGAACCATGAATGGCGGCGACGCATTGGTTGCTACGCTGGTCAGTCACGGCGTGGAGACGGTGTTTTGTGTGCCCGGCGAAAGCTACCTGGCGGTGCTGGAGGGCCTGCGGAAGAACGCCAACGCCATCCGCCTGGTCGTGAACCGCCACGAATCCGGCGCAAGCTTTGCGGCCAACGCCTATGCCAAGATCGGCCGGCGGCCCGGCTGCGCCTTTGTCCGCCGCGGCCCCGGCGCGACCAACGCCTCGATCGGCGTGCACACCGCTGACCAGGACTCGATCCCGCTGGTGCTCTTCATCGGCCAAGTGCCACGCAACGA
Source organism: Pseudomonadota bacterium (assembly GCA_039028155.1). Classification (NCBI taxonomy): domain Bacteria; kingdom Pseudomonadati; phylum Pseudomonadota; species Pseudomonadota bacterium. Next base: position 47,323 of record JBCCIS010000033.1, on the reverse strand, counting down.
ATTCGACCACGAGTCCTTTCAAAAGATGGACTATCGCCAGGTCTTCGGGTCGATGACCAAGGCAGTCCTGGAACCGGCAGGGCCCGAGGATGTCGCGCAGGTCACCGCCCACGCGCTGGCGCTTGCCATGGCCGGCCGGCCCGGCCCCGTGATTGTCGTCCTGCCCGAGGACGTGACAGAGGCGGATGCCGGTGATGTCACCATCCCCGAACCCGCGCCCCGCGCCATTGCGGCCGCGCCGGCCGAGGTCCTGGACATGGCCGCGTCGATGATCGACGAGGCAGAACGTGTCCTGATCATCGCCGGGGAGATCGTCAAAGCCGAGGCGGCGACCGCCAAACTCGCCGCCTTGGCGACGGCGTCCGGCGCGGCGGTGGTGACGGCGTTCCGCTGCCAGGACGCCATCAATAACGACCACCCGGCCTTTGTCGGTCTGTTCGGTTTGGGCCGCCCGCAGCATCTGAAGCGGGCCTGGGACGAAGCGGACCTGGTCATCGTCGCGGGCAGCCGCATGGATGCGGTCACGTCCGATGACTACCGTCTGCTCCATACCGGCAAACCCATGATCCACATTCACCCCGACGCCGATGTCCTCGCGAATACGGGCGCCGGCCTGCAGATCGCCGCCGATGTCGGATCGGTCCTCCAGGGCCTTGCCAGCCGCGTGACGACACCCGACGAAGCGCGCGTTCTCTGGCAGGAAGGCTTGCGGGTCAATTTCGAGGGTTTCCAAGTCAGTTCGCCCAAAGCCTTGGGTGCTGTCGATATGGCCGATGTCATGCGCCACATCGAAAAGCGCCTGGCCGATACCGATCACGTGCTGACCAACGACGCCGGCAACTTCGCGACCTGGCTGCACCGTTACGTGCGCCATCGTTTTCCCGACAGTCAAGCCGGCCCCATGGCCGGCGCCATGGGCTATGGCGTGCCGGCGGCGGTCGGCGCGCAGCTTGCCAAGCCGCATGCCAAGGTCGTCGCCTTTGCCGGCGACGGCGGCTTCCTGATGACCGGCCAGGAGATCGCGACGGCCGTTCAGTACGACCTCCCCGTCATCGTGATCGTCGTCGATAACGCGACCTACGGCACCATCAAGATGCACCAGCACCGCTATGCGGGCGCAGGCAACTATGAGGGTGTCGACATGGTAAGCCCCGACTTCGCGGCCCTGGGCAAAGGGTATGGCGCGGCGGTGTGGACCGTGCGCACGACGGCCGAGTTCGGTCCGGCCTTCGGTGCCGCCGTCGAACACAACGGTGCCTGCCTGATCCACGTCCTCACCGATATCCGTGATATCTCCGCATCCGGCCCGCTTGTGGAATAGGTCAATCCGCGCGCACGCGGTATCGGCGCCAGCCCGCTCCCCCTCCCGGCCCCCCCGAGGATGCTGCCATGGGTGGCCGGGAGGAGAGCGGGCTGGTGGTGTCGACGAGACACACACCTCGCCGTTGCGTGACCAGCTGTCACATGCCTGCGCGCAAGAGCGTGGTAGACTATCCTGGTAATCCGTCGGGCCTCCGGCTGCGAACAGCAACAAAGACGCGTGGATAGAAACCGGCAGACATGGGCGACAGCGATCGCGACAACCTGACCGCCCGGACCGTGGGCTCGATGGCCGACATCGACCCGGCGGCATGGGACGCGTGTGCCGGCGATACCAACCCTTTCGTCAGCCACGGTTTTCTGTCGGCACTTGAAGACAGCGGCTCGGCGACGCGAGAGACAGGCTGGATGCCGAGCCACGTTGTCGTCGAAAACGCCGAGAACCAACTGGTCGCCGCCGCGCCCGCCTATATCAAATCTCATTCCCAGGGCGAGTTCGTCTTTGATTACGGTTGGGCCAACGCGTTTGAGCGCGCCGGCGGCCAGTACTATCCCAAGCTGCTGGTCGCCGTGCCGTTTTCACCGGTTCCCGGCCCGCGCCTGTTGGCGGGCGATGGCCCTGGCGCGCCAGCCCTGCGCCGCGTGCTTGCGTTGGCGCTTGCACAGATCGCAATTCAGGCCAACCTGTCCTCCGTTCACGTCAACTTCACGACTTCAGACGAATGGGAGACCATGGGCGACCTGGGTTACCTCCAGCGCACCGGCGTCCAGTTCCACTGGGAGAACCAGGACTACACCTGTTTCGACGATTTTCTGGGCGCGCTTTCGTCACGCAAACGCAAAGCGATCCGCAAGGAGCGGCGCGCGATCGAAGAAAGCGATATCGAACTGGAGGTCGTGTGCGGGTCGGCCATTCGCGACGAGCAGTGGGATGCCTTCTTCGGCTTCTATATGGATACCGGCAACCGCAAATGGGGCACGCCCTATTTAACGCGCAGCTTCTTCGACACCCTGACCGAACGGCTTGGCGACAAGGTCATCCTGTTCCTTTATCGGCGCCAGGGCCGATTGATCGCCGGCGCCCTCAACCTGGCTGGCGCCGACACGCTCTATGGCCGCTACTGGGGCTGTATCGAAGACCATCGCTTCCTGCATTTCGAAGCCTGCTACTACCAAGCTGTCGACTTCGCCATCGCCCACGGCCTCCAGCGCGTCGAGGCCGGCGCCCAGGGCGAGCACAAGATCCAGCGCGGCTACCTACCGGTGCGCACCTACTCCGCCCACTGGATCACGCACGAAGGCCTGCGCGACGCGGTCGCGCGTTTCCTGAAGGAGGAAACCCGGCACGTCGACTGGGAAGTCGAGGCAATTCTTCGCGAGTACTCGCCGTTTCGTAAGGGCGACAGCGCCTGACGAAGCCGCGGGCTTAGCCCTTCACCAGCTCCTTGCCGGAATCGCCGCCTTTGCGATCGCTGCGCTTGGAGTTCTTGGTCTTGCCCTTCAGGAAGTCCTGGGTGACCAGCTCGAAGTCGAGCTTGTCCGTCGACGAGTCGACGACGACGCGCACGCGACCACCGCCTTGCAGGTCGCCGAACAGCAACTCGTCAGCCAACGGCTTCTTGACATGCTCCTGGATCACGCGCGCCAGCGGACGGGCACCGAAGCGTTCGTCATAGCCGTGCTTGCCGAGCCAGGCACGCGCCTCCTCGGTCAACTCGATGGTGACGCCGCGATCGGCGAGTTGCGCTTCCAGTTCGCCGACGAACTTGTCCACGACATGACCGATGGTATCCGGGCTCAGCGGATCGAAGCGGATGACCGCGTCGAGCCGATTTCGGAACTCCGGCGTGAAGAGTTTCTCGATCGCCTCTTCGTCCTCGCCTTCGCGGCGCGTGCGGCCAAAACCGATCGGCGGCTTCGCCATGTCGGCGGCACCGGCATTGGTGGTCATGATCAAGACGACGTTGCGGAAATCGATCTTCTTGCCGTTGTGATCGGTCAGCTTGCCGTAGTCCATGATCTGCAGGAGGACATTGAAAAGGTCGGGATGGGCCTTCTCGACCTCGTCCAGCAGCAGGACGACGTGGGGGTTCTGGTCGACCGCGTCGGTCAGGAGACCGCCCTGGTCAAAGCCGACATAGCCCGGAGGCGCACCGATCAGGCGCGAGACCGTGTGGCGCTCCATGTATTCCGACATGTCGAAACGGACAAGTTCGACGCCGGAGATATGGGCCAGCTGGCGCGCGACCTCGGTCTTGCCGACGCCCGTCGGACCGGCGAAGAGATAACTGCCGATCGGCTTCTCAGGCTCACGCAAACCGGCGCGCGACAGCTTGATGGCGTCGGCCAGTGAGTTGATCGCGGAATCCTGTCCGAACACGACCTTCTTGAGGTCTTCCGACAGGTTCGCCAACGAAGCCTTATCCTGGCGCGACACGTTCTTCGGTGGGACCCGGGCCATGCGCGCGATGACGTTCTCGACCTCACGCACGCCGATCGTCTTGCGCCGCTTGTTGGCGGGCACCAACATCTGGGCCGCGCCCACCTCGTCCATGACGTCGATCGCCTTGTCGGGCAGCTTGCGGTCGTGGAGATACTTGTCCGCCAGCTCGACGGCCGCCTTGATGGCGTCCTGGGTATAGCGGATCTGGTGAAACTCCTCGTAATAGGGTTTCAGGCCCTTGAGGATCTTGATTGCGTCGGGGACGCTGGGCTCCACTACATCGATCTTCTGGAAGCGGCGCGCCAGCGCGCGGTCCTTTTCGAAGTAGTTCCGGTATTCCTTGTAGGTCGTCGAGCCCATGCAGCGCAGCGTGCCCGACTGCAGTGCCGGCTTCAGCATGTTCGACGCGTCCATCGCGCCGCCCGACGTCGCGCCGGCGCCGATCACCGTGTGGATCTCATCGATGAACATGATGGCGTTGGGGTCGGCCTCAAGTTCGCTCACCACGGCCTTCAGACGCTCCTCGAAGTCGCCGCGGTAACGTGTGCCGGCGAGCAACGCGCCCATGTCGAGCGCATAGATGATGGCGTCCTTCAGGACCTCTGGCACATCCTCCTCGACGATGCGCTTGGCCAGGCCCTCGGCGATTGCAGTTTTGCCGACGCCTGGGTCGCCAACATAGAGCGGGTTGTTTTTGGTGCGCCGGCACAAGACCTGGATCGTGCGCTCGACCTCCATCTCACGACCGACCAACGGATCGATGCGGCCGCTTCGGGCCTTTTCATTCAGGTTGACGCAATAGGCGTCCAGCGCCTCCGCGCCCTGCTTGACCTGCTCTTCATCGTCCTCGGCGCCGCGCACGGTCTTCGGCTCGGACTGGCCGGGCACCTTGGCGACGCCGTGACTGATGTAGCTGACCGCGTCCAGACGCGTCATGTCGTGCTGCTGCAGGAAGTAGACAGCGTGGCTCTCGCGTTCGGAGAACAAGGCAACCAGAACATTGGCGCCGGTGACCTCATCGCGGCCCGACGACTGGACATGCATGGCGGCGCGGTGCAGCGCGCGCTGGAAACCGGCCGTCGGTTTCGCTTCGACAAAACCATCAACGACCAGCCCCTGCAGGTCGTTGTCGACGAAGTCTTCGACCTCCTCGCGCAGCGCTTTGACGTCCACGTTGCACGCTTTCATGACGGCGATCGCGTCGTCGTCATCAAGCAGCGCCAGGAGCAGATGCTCCAGCGTGGCGTACTCGTGCTGGCGTTCGTTCGCCAGGGCCAGGGCGGCGCGTAGTGTCTTTTCCAGGTTCGCCGACAACATAGACGGCCTACTCCTTTTCCAGCGTCGCTTGCAGAGGATGCTCGTTCTGTCGCGCGTAGTCTATGACTTGGGTCACTTTGGTCTCGGCGACGTCAAACGGATAGACGCCGCAGATACCGACGCCACGTTGGTGCACATGCAGCATGATCTGCACGGCGTCATCATGGTTCTTGTGAAAGAACTTTTGCAGAACATGCACGACAAATTCCATGGGCGTGTAGTCATCGTTCAGCAGGATGACCTTGTACATGGACGGTTTTTTGGTCTTTTGCCGCGTCTTGGTGACAACGCCCGTTTCCGGGCGATCGTCGTCGCGTCTGTTGTCGTCCGCCATCAGATGGATTGGGTACCGTTCCAGATTTTTCGTCGCGTCATGCCGTCGCGTCAGAGCGACAGGCTCATGATATTGGGTGTTGATGTCAAATTGGAAAGGGTTGACGGGGGACAAAAAAGGCCCGGAACGTTGCCGTTCCGGGCCTTTTGAACGTCCTCGCACCTGAAAACTAGGCGGCGGTCTTGGAGACCTCTTCGACGGTCTTGTTGACGCGCTGGGCCAGCGGCTGAGCCGCATCAGTCGCCATCTTCATCCACATGCCGGAGATCGCGGCGCTCTCGCTCATGGCGCGCTCAGCAGCCTTGCGGACAAAGCCCGACTGGATCTCAACGGCTTCCTGGAAGGTCTTGGCGCCGAACAGAGCTTTCTGCGCGGCAAGGCCGTCCTCAAGGTTCGATTTCGCCAGGTCGATCACCCGGCCGTTGCACTCTTCAACGCCGCGCGCGAAGACCGAACCGGCCTCGACAACGGCCTCGAAGTTGGCCTTGGGGTAGTCAGCAACCTGCTCGAAACCCTGAACATTGGAGCTCGCCTTGGACGCCGCATCAACGGCCTCGCGGCCCATGCTAACCAGGGTCTCGTAACCCTTCTTGCAGGCCTCGGTGTTGGCCTTGATCACGGTTTCGGCGACTTTTGTACCCGCGTCGACCGCGGTATCGAACTCAGGCATTGCCTGTTTGCTCTTTGCAGTAGCCATGTCGATCCCTCCTCTGGAATACGCTGGAATGCTCTAGAATCTATTATGCTGCACTGCAGCATTACCGGCTATATGAGGAGGATTATGCCGCTCGTCAATGTCATTTTTGTTGCAGTGCACAAAAAAATTCATGAAGGTTGTATCAAATCCAGTTTGCAACCAATAAGTTGTCTGTGACGTCGATCCGATAGAAAAGGGCGCTGGGTTCATCCCTGTCTTGCTGCGGATTACCGGTTCCCAGCGAGTTCAGCGGCGGAAGGTCAAGGGCTCTGGGGACCGGCAGGGGTCGCTGAATTGGATCGAAACTGGCAAGCAACTGGGCAAACGCGATCCGGTCGAACTGGTCCTTGGGATAGGCCTGGACCATAAAGACCCCGTCGATACAGGCCGACCCGACCCAGAAGTAATCGTCGGAGCGCAGCATGAGGCCATTGGGCGGTGGCCCATAGAATCCGCTGGCATCCAGCGCCGCGACAATCGCGCGCGTCCCCTCAGGGTCAATATAGGCGTCACCCTCGCCCGCAGGGTCGACGGCACCCAGGAAGCTGCCGCTGCGCAGGGTGATGGTGTCGGTGCCTCGCCACAGACGTGTTGTCATCTGCGTCGCCCCCTGATCGACCGCCGTTAGATCGAACGTGCGGGTCTCCTCGGTAAAAATGGCGTTATAAATCAACCGGATACGTGCAGGTGACCCGGGCGTGCACTGTTCTTGAATGTCGTTGCCCTGGACGTAGCTGAGCCAACGGAAACGGAAGTTGAAGGTGTCGTCCGCCGGTCCCTGGGCGGGACAGCCGGCCAACAACAGCGCCGAACACAGTACCAGCCATCTCATCCGTATCGATCCTTTAAGCCGTAGAGCACATAGGCGCCGCGCAGATACCAAAGGCGCAGAGCGGCCACCGGAAACTTTGAAAGCGGCTGGCGCACAACTGCGCTCAACCAGCGCTCGGCCGGTTCGTTGCCGGCGATCATGCGGGCCAGCGCCTGGCCACTATAGGTCGCCCAGGCGACACCGCCGCCATGATAGGCCATACCATGCCAGACCGTGGGATCGTCGCCGAGCTGGCCGATATGCGGCACCCGATCTGCGGCCAGGCAGACAAAGCCGCGCCAGAAATAGTCAATCTCCGCCTCCCGCCATTCAGGCCACATGGTGTGCAACTGCCGGATCAGCCACCGCCGATAGCGCTCGGTCGAGGCTGGCGTGTTCCGGGTCGCCGCCCGCGCGCCCAGCAGGAACCGGTTGTCCGGCAACAGGCGGAAGTAGAACAGCAGGTTCCTGGTATCCCAAACCGGACACGGCGTCCTCCAACCATGGGCTTCAAGTTCATCCGTCCGCAGCGGACGGGTGACGATGATGTTGGACAAAGCCGGCAGCATTGTGCCGGCGAAGCCGGGATGAAGTCGGTCGCGCGTGAAACCATTGGTCGCGACGATGACCTGACGGGCGCGCAACGAGCCGCCCTTGGTGATCAATCGATGCTCGCCGCCGTCGCGCTGCCACGACGTTACCTCCGAGCCGCCGTGAAACCCGACGCCATGGCGAATGCAAGCCCGTGCCAGACCGCGCGCGAACTTCATCGGATGCAGCGCAAAGCCGGCATGGGTGAACAACCCACCATGGGCATGCGGACCTGTGTAGCCGCGTTCGGCCATCGCCTCGCGCGACCAGACCTCGACGTCGACGCCCAGGATATCGCGCCACGTGGCGGCCCAATCGGCCATGCCGTTCATCTGCGAGGCCTTGTGAGCGACGCCCAGTTCACCGTCACCGCAAGCCTCGTAGTCGATCGACTCCGTTTCGCCGAGCTCGCGGACCAGGTCGATGGCGGCGAGCCCATTGCGGTAGTAGCACCGCGTCTCCTCCTCACCGAAACGGGCGATCATGGCCGACATGCCGAGCTTGCTGCTTGACGGGCCGACAAAACCGCCATTGCGGCCCGATGCGCCCCAGCCCGGCGGACCGGCCTCGAGGATGCGCACGTCGACGCCATAGTCGCGCGCCAGGTGCAGCGCCGCCGACATGCCCGTGTAACCGCCACCGATGATCGCGACATCGCACCGTTCATCGCCGGATAGCGGCGACCAACCGTCGACTTCCGGACCAGCGGTCGCAGCCCAGAAGCTGTCGACATGGCCATCGGCGTCGTAAATCGAAGGATGATAGAGATCTGTCATGGCAAGGCGCCGCGCATCATAGACGCAGGGCCTTGATCGGCAAACTCAAGGCCTCACACGGAGATGTTTAGGCGCGATTATCCCGCCGATCGCCGCTAATCTCGCACATGTCGGACAACAAAATGCAGATAGGAAAGCCGATGGTGATCCGCCTTGCCTGCCGTTGCGGCCATTCTCTTGCCATGGCAGCAGTCGTTTGCTTGGCCTTGATGAGCGCGAGCGCCCACGACCTCGAAACTCAGGGTCAACAGCCGCCCCAACCGCGCAAACACACGGTGACACAGAGCGACGGTGTCCTGAACGTTAATCCCGCCGACGTACTTCTGCCCTATCCCAACGACGTCACGATCATGGTGGAAGGCGCCAAACGCGTCATCACGGCCAACGGCATTCCCGAGCACCCCGTCGGTCCGTTCCCCACGCGCGGCAACCCCAATGCGATTGAGCCACAGGCCTACCGATACGAGGTGCCAGCTGAGCCAGCGCTAGCCATCGGCATCACATCCGCGGGCCTGCATAACTTCGGCATCGCGGTCAATGGCGTACCGTTCGATCCCCATGCCGCCGAGTGGTACCTAGGTGAGCGCGGCTCACGTTGGCAATACGCGGTTCTGTCGGGCGCGATCTCTCTGGGCCTCGATGCGAACTATGCGCACGTGCAGCCCAACGGCGCCTATCACTATCATCTGTGGCCGACCGAGCTTCTCTTTGACCTCGGCGCCACCGCAAACTCGCACTCGCCTTTGATAGGCTGGGCCGCCGACGGCTTTCCCATCTATGCGCTCTATGGCTATGTCGATCCGATGGATCCCGGCTCCGGCATTGTCCAACTCACCTCAAGCTACAGGCTGCGCCCGGGAAATCGCCCCACGGGTAGCGGTCAACCCGGCGGCACCTATGACGGCACCTTTCTGGCCGACTATGCGCATGTCGAGGGTGCGGGCGATCTCGATGAATGCAATGGCCGGACCGGTGTGACGCCTGAGTTCCCCGACGGCACCTATGCCTACTTCCTGTCGGCGAACTGGCCGGTCGTGCCGCGTTGCTATCGAGGCGCACCGGATCCGAGCTTCGTGCACGAGCGTGGCCCGGGCCGTTGAAGCCAGTTGATGACGCGCCGTTGACGGCCCGGCGCCCCGTCGCCTAAACCGACAACCGCGCGATCGCCCCAACGCGTTCGGGCCGATCTACAACGACCCCGATGAGCAAGCCGATTCAGCTCTACCTCGTGGCGCAGCAGTGAAAATGACTTGAGATAAGAATCTGGAGACCGCCATGACCGATCCTTTTAACTTCGACGCTCCGGTGCCGCTGGCCTTTGGAGTCAACCGGCTCGACAAGCTTGGCCGTGACATTGAGAAGATGGCGGGCGCTGAAACCATCGTGGTTCTGGTCAGCGATCCCGGCGTCGCGTCAGCAGGCTTGGTAGACCAGACAAGCGCCGCGATCGAAGGCGGCGGCCACAGCGTGAAGACGTTTACCGACATTCGAAGTGATCCGCTCGCCAGTTCCGTCGATGCCGTGGTCGCGTTGGCGCGGCAGTCCGGAGCGCGTTGTGTGGTTGGCTTAGGCGGCGGGTCCAGTCTGGACGTCGCCAAGGTGGCCGCAGCACTCGCGGTATCCGGCGATGCCGTCGAGACCTATGCCTTGGGCGTGCAGCCGGTGCCGCGCGACGGCCTGCCGAAGATCGCGATACCGACCACGGCCGGTACGGGTTCGGAGGTGACACGGACATCTGTGTTCAGCACAGCAGACCGCAAGCTCTGGGCCTGGGGCAATCCCCTGCGCTTCAATCTCGCCCTGCTCGATCCGGCCTTGACGGTCGGATTGCCGCCGGCGCTGACGGCCGCGACCGGCGTTGATGCGTCGGTCCATGCCATCGAGGCGGCGACCACGCGCCGCCGCAATCCTGTCTCGACCGCGCTCGCCTTAGGCGCCGTGCGCCAACTGAAGACGTGGCTGAAACGGGCCGTCGACGAGCCGGAGGACCTTGAGGCGCGTGGCCATGTTTTGATCGCCGCGACAACCGCCGGAATAGCCTTCGACGTCACCGGGGTCGGCATCGCCCACGCGATTGGCCACGCAATCGGAGAGCTGGCCGGCGTCCATCATGGCCGCGCGGTCGGCCTGGCGCTCAACGCGACGATGGCCGGCGCTGCGGAGACCGTGCCGGATGCCTATGCGGAGGTCGCCGGTGCGCTCGGCGCACCGGTCCAGGGACTGGGCATAGAGGAGGCGGCCGCCCTGGCGGCGCCCACCTATGAGGCCTGGCTGCGTGAGGTCGGCCTTCGCCTGTCGCTCGACGATCACAAGCTCAGCCCCGATGACGCCGAGGCGATCGCGGCGCTTTGCTTTGCCGATGAAAACAAGGTCATGCTGACGAGCGACAGTGTGACCTACACGCAGGATACGCTGCGCGACGCCGCCGCACGCATGATCGCGGCCGCCTAGAGCGGATCTGCTCTAAAGGTCAGACAGTCAGTTCTTAGAGGCCGAAGCGTACGACCGCGCAAGGCAGGTTGCGCGACATCAGGATCTGGCAGCCTTCACGCGCCTGATCTTCGGACAGGCCGACAAAGCGCGCGCGGTAAAACTCGCCCGCTTCGGTCTCCGAGGACGTCACAACAGCCGCCACCTCGCCCATAACATCGCGCAAATGGAACTCTGCCGTGTCGATGGCCTGGTAGGCATTCTCGAACTGTGAGTACGCGCCGACCTGCATCGCCCACGGCGTCTCCTCGGCGCTGCCCTGCGCCGTCGTCAGCAGCGGGGTTTCGCTGCCATCGATCGCGCGGGCGATGTTGTCGATGGAAAACGCGCCAGCCAGCATAGTCTCGCGTGTCGGATGGGCCTTGGGATAGGGCACGCCACCGGCGCTAAACTCGGTGACCGCCATCGGCGTCGCCGGCAAGGTGGCCGCTGGCACCTGGGCAGCATCCGCGCTGGCCACCATGATCGGCTGTTCGCGCAGTGGGTGGCCGTCGGGCAACGGCACTTCGAGATCAAGCCGCGCGGCGATCACGTAACCCTCGCCGATCAATTGCTTCATGCGTTCGTCGCGCCAGATGCGCGACTTGCCGCCCATGATGATGGCAACGATACGCCGGTCATCGCGCATCGCCGAAGCCGCGAGGTTCCAGCCCGCGGCCCGCGTGTAACCGGTCTTCAGACCGTCGACGCCGTCGACCACGCCAAGCAGCTTGTTGTGGTTGCCGTAGGTCTGGCCGTTATAGGTGAAACTCGTGGTGCTGAAGAGATCGTAGTACTGCGGAAAGTCATCCTGCAGCCGCATTGCCAGCGTCGCCATGTCGCGCGCCGTCGATACCATGGACTCATCAGGCAGGCCCGACGCGTTGCCGAACTGGGTGCGCGTCATGCCAAGGTCGCGGGCCTTGTCGGTCATGTCCTGCGCGAACTGCCACTCGGTGCCCGACATGCCTTCAGCCACCACCGTCGCGACATCGTTAGCCGACTTGGTCATCAACGCCATCACAGCGTTTCTGACGGTGATCGTGGAACCGCTGCTCAGACCCAGCTTCGACGGCGGCTGCTGGCTGGCACGCGACGACACCGTCCACTCGGTATCCATGGTGATCTCGCCCTGCTCGATGGCGTCAAACACCATGTAGATCGTCATCATCTTGGTCAGCGAGGCCGGGTACTTCTGCGTATCGGCGCCGCGCTCATAGAGCACGGTCCCGTTCGTCGTGTCGATTACGATCGCCGTGTAACCGGCCTGCGCAACCTGTGCGGCGCTAAAGGCTGCGACCAGCACAACGACACCCAATAGTGCCGCGCGGCAACGCCGCATAACGGTTGCATGGAAGAAAGAGACTTGCCCTTGAATTGCCATGATGAGCCGGATCTGCCCCAATTGGATAGGTGTAAGACTAACCCAGATTGGCTAGAACTGTCCACGCTTCTGTTTAACGAAACATCGAATCTGATTGATTCTAAACACCGAATCCGACGTGACCGTCATCACTTTGTCGCCATTTCGTCAGACTTGTCCACAATCTGTGGCTCCACCGACACAGCGACGCGCCCGGCTTCAGGCCATCGATCGAGGAGCGAGTGGGCCTTTTGATAGGCATGGCCGGCGGCCATGACCCGCGCGTCGTCGCCCCGCGCACCAACGATCTGAAGCCCTACGGGAAGGCCGCTTTCCGTGAAGCCGCAGGGCACGGTCAAGGCCGGCTGGCGCGTCATGTTGAAGGGGTAGGTAAAGGGCGTCCACGTGAACCAACGCTCATGCGGCCAGCCACTCGGCACCTCCAACCCCGACTCAAACGCCGGCAGCGGCAATGTGGGCGTCAGCAGTAGATCATAGCGCTCGTGAAAGGCGGCCATATGCGCGCCCAGTTCGTTGCGCGCCCTGTCGGCGACCAGCCAATCCATGGCGGAGATCGACTCCCCCTCCTCCGCGATTGTCGATAGGCCGAAATCCAGAAAGCGCCGGCGCGCCCGGCTCTCGGTGCGAATGGCCTGGGCCGCGGCAGCGTACCACAAGGTCCGAAAGCTCTCGGCCGGATTGTCAAAGCCCGGCGACACCGTCTCGACCGTCGCGCCGAGTTCCTCGAAACGTCGCGCCGCCTCTTCCGTCAGGCGGGCGATTTCCGGATCGACACGGACAAAACCGAGATCCGGGCTCCACGCAATGCGAAGCCCGGTGACATCGTGGTCCAACGCGGTGACATAGTCGGTCCCGTCATCGCGCAGCGACCAGGCATCGCGACTGTCCGGTTTGCCGATGACGTTCAGCATGATCGCGGCATCTTCGACGGTGCGCGCCATCGGGCCAACATGGGACAGCAAACCGAAAGCGCTGGGTGGCCAGATCGGCACGCGCCCAAAGGTCGGCTTCATGCCGACGATGCCCGAAAAGCCGGCCGGAATGCGCACGGAGCCACCGCCATCGGTGCCGAACCCCAGCGGTCCCATGCCACAGGCAACCGCCGCGGCCGCGCCGCCGCTGGAACCGCCCGGCGTCATCCGGATGTTCCAGGGGTTGCGGGTGACGCCATAGAGCGGGCAGTCGGTGACCCCCTTCCACCCCATCTCCGGCGTCGTCGTCATGCCTAAGAACACCGCGCCGGCTTCGCGCATGCGCTGGACGGACGGTGAGTCCGTGTCCCATGCCTGCTTGGCATCGACGGTTTTGGATCCCAACCGGGTCGGCCAGCCTTTCAGGCGCAGCACGTCCTTGACGCTGACCGGAACGCCGTCGACGGGACCGAGCGGCTCGCCCTTGTTCCACCGCTCCTCAGATGCTTGCGCCATCGCACGCACGGTCTCGTCGTCGCGATGGCAGAACGCGTTCAGGTTGCCATCGATATCATCGATCCGAGCGAGAACAGCGTCGGCGACCTCGACGGGAGAGAACTGCTTGGCGCGATAGCCATCTGCGAGCGCGGCGGCGCTGAAGCGGGTCAGATCATCACTCATGGCGGCAACCTATCGCCTGGCGGCGCGAAGACAAGCGCCGAACCATTTCATGGCCCCTGCCCTCAATCGAAAGCCGCCTCGGCCTGCATGGCAAGCCCGCCGTCCTCGCCGGCGACCCACAACTCGGCCTCGCCGTCGCCGGCCGGGCGACCGCACAGTGTCAGGGGCCGCCCGACAAAGAGCGGCGCGACGGCGCGGTAGCGAAACCGGCGAATGGCGGCGCCCGGACAACTCTCGGCAAGATGACCCAGCAGCAACAAGGCGAGCAGCGGCCCATGGACGAGCAGGTCGGGATAGCCTTCGACGTCTCGGACATAATCGGCGTCATAGTGAATGCGATGACTGTTGAACGTCAGCGCCGAAAACCGGAACAGCAACATGTGGCTCGGCGTCAGCTCACGCCGCCAAACAGCCTCGCCGGGTGGTTCACGCCTGGGCGGCATTTCGCCGTGGCCCGCCGCCTCGCGCATCACGATATCGCGGCGCTCCTCGACAGCCAGACCGCCGCTGTCGCAGAGAGCGTAGTGCACCTTCAGGACGACGAAGCGGCCGCTGCGGCCTTGCTTCTCATCGACAGATTCAAGGCACGCCTCGCTGGTCGCCAGGTCACCCAGACGCAAGGGACGATGAAAGATCAATTCGCCACCGCCCCACATGCGACGGGGCAATCCGGTATCCGGCAGGAAGCCACCAGGCACCGAGCGGCCGTCCGCGCCGACCAAGCCGGTGGCGGGCGCATCAAGGAAATAGATCCAATGCCAACCCGGCGGCAACGCGCCAGCCGCCAGCCCAGGTGATGGTTCAAGGTCCAGCGTGGCCGCCAGCATCTCTGCCTGCCGTGGCACCAGGTGATCGGACACTGTCCGGCGCCGACCAACCGCCGCTTGGATATCATCGCTCATACGAGTCTCTTTCGCGCCCGTTCGGACCGTTCCCATAACACATTCTCATTGCTGGATTGGGACCACGGTCCATCGGCGGCGGTCGGTCAGAGCTCGGGCAGGCTGACGCCGCTCGGCGTGACGGTGGCGACCAGATCGGCCTTGATCTTCTCAAGTGTCGCATCGTCGCCGGCCTCACAGCGGGCAACCAGGACCGGCTGGGTGTTCGAGGCGCGCAGCAGCCACCAGCCACCGTCAATGGCAACCCGCACGCCGTCGACATCGTTGACGTCCGCCTTGCGCGACTTCAGCCGCTCGCGCACTTCCTCGATGACATCAAATTTACGGGTGTCGTCACAGTCGAACCGCATCTCCGGCGTGTTGACCGTTGCCGGCAGGGCCTGGCGCAACTCAACTACCGACTTGCCGGAGCGGTGGATTGCGTTCAACAGGCGCACGGCGGCATAGAGCGCGTCGTCGAAACCATAGTAACCGTCAGCGAAAAAGATGTGACCGCTCATCTCGCCCGCCAACGGACTGCCGACCTCTTTCATCTTCTGTTTGATCAGTGAATGGCCGGTGCGCCACATCAGCGGTTCGCCGCCCAGCCGCGCGATCTCGTCGAACAGAACCTGGCTCGCCTTGACGTCGGCAATGATCGTCGCGCCGGGATGACGCTGCAGGACGTCGGCCGACAGGATCGCCATCAACTGATCGCCCCACAGGATATGGCCCTCGCCGTCGATGACGCCAATGCGGTCGCCGTCGCCGTCGAACGCGATGCCGAGATCGCAGTCGCCCTCGGCGACCGCCGCGCGCAAGTCGGCGAGGTTCTCGACCACCGTGGGGTCAGGATGATGGTTGGGAAACGTGCCGTCGATATCGGCATAGAGAACCGTGTGATCGCCGGGCATCTGGGCGACGAGCTGGCTCAGGATCTCACCGGCCGCGCCGTTGCCTGCGTCCCACGCGACCTTGAGCGACAGGTCGGGCACGAGATCGCGCGCCAAACGATCGACATAGGAGCGCGCAAGCGGCCGCTCGCTTATGGTGCCCGGTGCGTCATCCGGCACTTCCGCCGCGTCGCCGGCCATGCGGCCGAGTTCGAGGATCTGGTCGCCGTGGAACGGCCCCTTCCCCAACATCAGCTTCATGCCGTTGTAATCGGGCGGGTTATGCGATCCCGTCACCATGATGCCGCCCTGGGCATCAAAGGCATGGACCGCGTAGTACAACATCGGAGTCGGTCCCAGACCGATGCGCAAGACATCGACGCCGCCGGTCGACAAACCCTCGACCAGCGCGCTCTCAAGGTCCGGTGAACTCAAGCGGCCGTCATAACCGACAACGACAAGGGGACGGCCATCACGCTTGGGCGCATCGCGCCGCACGATCGCGGCGAAGGCGCGCCCCAGGGCAGCGACGTCACGGGGGTTGAGCGTGTCGCCGACGACACCGCGGATGTCGTAGGCGCGAAGGATCGAGGGGTGAACCACGGCGCAGTCCTAGTGGGCCGTCACGGCATCATCGACGTGGCCCAAGCCGACACCGACGTAACGGAAGCCGGCCGCGCGCATCTCGTCGGGCTGGTAAATGTTGCGCAGGTCGATCACGAGCGGCGTACGCATCGCCTCGCGCAGGCCACCGAGGTCGAGCAGCCGAAACTCGTTCCACTCGGTCACGATGACCAGCGCGTCGGCCTCGGCAACCGCTTCATCAACGCTGTCGCAGAACACGGCGCCGGGCAGCATCGGCTTGGCCTCGCCCATGCCTTTGGGATCGTACACCTTGACCGTCGCGCCGCCCTCGATGAGCTGCGGCACGATGACCAGGCTGGGTGACTCCCGCATGTCGTCGGTGTTCGGTTTGAACGTCAGCCCCAGAACCGCGATCGATTTGCCGGCGAGGTCGCCGACCGCTTGGCTCACCTTGTCGGCCATGGCGCGCTTGCGCCGATCGTTGGCGTCGACAACGGCCTCCACGATGGTAACCGGCGACTGGTACTGTTGCGCCGTCTTGACCAGCGCCAGGGTGTCCTTGGGAAAACAGCTGCCGCCGTAACCAGGACCGGGATGCAGGAATTTCGGTCCGATGCGGCCATCAAGACCGATACCCCTTGCGATGTCGTTGACGTTGGCGCCGGTCTTCTCGCACAGGTCGGCCATCTGGTTGATGAACGTGATCTTGGTCGCCAGAAAACTGTTGGTCGCGTACTTGATCAGCTCCGACGTCTCCAGGCTTGTGAACAGCATCGGCGTTTCGTGCAGATAGAGCGGGCGGTAGAGCACGGACATCAACTCACGCGCCCTCTCCGACACCGTGCCGACGACAACACGGTCGGGCCGCATGAAGTCTTCGATCGCCGACCCCTCGCGCAGAAACTCCGGATTCGACGCGACGTCGAAGTCGGCGTCGGGTCGGCGCTCGCCAATGATCTCCTCGACCTTGCGTCCGGTTCCCACCGGTACCGTCGACTTGGTCACGACAACCGTATAGCCCGTCATCGCATCGGCGATTTGCTCAGCGGCGGCAAACACGTACTGCAGATCGGCGTGACCGTCGCCGCGACGGGTCGGCGTGCCGACGGCGATGAAAACCGCATCGGCCTCGCCGACGGCGGCCGCCAGATCGGTCGAAAAGTGCAAGCGCTCGGCCTGAACGTTGCGCGCGACCAGATCGTCAAGACCGGGCTCATAGATCGGTATGCCGCCGTTTGTCAGCGTCGCGATCTTCTCAGCGTCGCTGTCGACGCAGGTGACATCGATACCGAACTCCGAGAAACACGCGCCAGAGACCAGGCCGACATAGCCTGTCCCGATCATCGCAATCTTCATCGTTCCCCAACCCGCATTATGAAGTCGTGTCTTCTTTCAGGAATTTGTCCAAAGCAGGGCCGATATCGGCATCGGCCAGGCCGAAGGCGATGTTCGCCTGGATAAATCCGAGTTTCGAGCCACAGTCAAAACGGCGCCCGGAGAAACGCAGTCCGTGGAACGGCGCGTTACCGATCATCTTCGCCATGGCGTCGGTCAACTGAATCTCGTTGCCGGCCTTCGGCTCCTGGGTCGCCAGGTGATCCATGATCTCGGGCAACAAGACGTAACGCCCGATGATCGAGAGGTTTGACGGCGCGTCGGCCGGATCCGGCTTCTCAACGAGGCCGCGAACATCGACCAGGCGCCCATCATCGTCGCCGATGTCCAGAATGCCGTATCGATTGGTCTGATCGCGCGGCACTTCTTCGACCGCCACGACGTTGCCACCGGTCTCGGCATGCACCTCCAGGAGCTCGCCGATACAGGGCTGGTCCGACAGCACGAGGTCGTCGCACAGGAAGACGGCGAACGGCTCGTCGCCGACCGCGTGCCGGGCGCACCAGACCGCGTGACCCAGACCAAGCGGCGCCTGCTGGCGCACCGAAACCACATTGCCGGCCGGCGGCACAAGCGCACGCGAGCGCTCCAGTCCCTCTTCCTTGCCGCGCGTCTCGAGTGTCCAGTCCAGTTCGAATGCACGATCGAAATGGTCTTCCAGGACACCTTTGCCCCGACCGTTGACCAGGATGAACTCTTCGATGCCGGCCGCCGCCGCCTCTTCCACCGCGTGATGGATCAGCGGTTTGTCGACAACGGTCAGCATTTCCTTGGGCATGACCTTGGTGGCGGGAAGAAAACGGGTGCCGAGACCCGCCACGGGGAAGACAGCACGGCGCACACGATGATCAGTCACAGAACTCCACCAGACAGCATGTGTTACGCTCGCAACGGCGGATACACCACAAGGCCCTGAAATGCCAGTGAGATATCCGCAACAAATGGGTGGAGGCCGCCTCGGGCGCCCTATTCTCCCAGCAGCGTATCGCGGGCCAGATTAATCTGGCGCGCCAGCCATGGCGATCCGCCCTTGTCGGGATGATTGGCCGCCATCAGCTTGCGGTGGGCCTCACGCACAGTCTCGGCGTCCGCATCGGGCGAAACGCCAAGGATTTCGGCCGCTTCTTCACGCGACATACCACCGGTCGAGGCCGCCTGGTCGCCGCCGCCGTGGGCGGCATCGCGCCAAGTATCGGCGTGAATGCTGCGGTCAAGCCACGCGGCCAATAGCCGTGCACCATCGGTATCTCGGTCCTGCAACTCGCGCAATAGCGACAACAGCTCCGGCAACCCCAGCGTGTCAATACGCCGTCCCGCGAAGTCACCTCTAAGCACCTCGCCAATCATGTCGCCGCTATCGTGATCCAGCACCATGCGCAGGTAAGGGCTTTCGACCTCAGACGCCTGCCCCGGCGTTTGTTGCCCGTTCAAGGATGACAGGCCGGAAAACGCGTTCTGCAACATCGACGCCATGCCGTGCCAGCGAATTGCGACTGCCAAAAGCACGGGCACCAAAGAGACGGCAAGCCCATATCGGCCTGTCACCAGGAGTACGATGATCAACGCCATCGCTAGGAAGCCGATGGTCAGTTTGACGACCCGCATCAGGGTCGACGATTTGGCATTCAGGGCGGAGGCAATAATGGCCCAGGCCAGAACCACCAGCCCGGCGCCAAGTAGTAGCCAAGTCATGACTTGCCGGCGCTGTCGTGCGTCAGACGAAGTTGTTCGGCAATCCGGCGCGCCTCCACATTGCCCTTACCATGCTGCTCCAGGGCCAGCTGCCCGCCAGCCGCAAACACAGCAATCGCAGAGAGCAGCGCGCGTAGTTGTTCGCCACTGGTGGCGTCCAACCGGCAATAGGCACCCTTGGAGAGGCGCGCGATCTGACGGAACGCGTTCTCGGCGATCGGCTCGGACCCTTCATGAAAGATGAAGACTGGTACGCCTCTCAGACCCAGTTCGCCAGCCTTGTTGCAGAGATCGTCGACATGTTCTTCAACACAATCACCGACAAAGACCAGCGCCTGGATTGGCTGCTTGGCGTTTTCGCGCAATGCGTGGGTCAGCACGCGGCCGATCTGGGTCATGCCGCCCAGACAACTGACGCTCGTCATCTTGCGGCGCAACGTTGCGGCGTCGGAAGTCCAAGGGCTCGCCCGGCATTCCATAAAACCGCGATAGAACACCAGTTGCACATCAAGGCCGCCATGCTCTTCGGCGGCATGGAAGAGCTCACTTTGATAACGGCAGGCGCGGTCCCATGACGGCTGGCGGCTGGCCGTGGCGTCCATCGCGAACACCAGCCGGCCGCGCGCGCCCAAAGGGGCCTTGCGCGGCGTTGCCGCCACCTTGGTCAAGAACGTGTCAACGTCGCCTGAGGAGGTCGCCGTCGGCAATTTATCGCGTCGTTCACCCATCTAGATTTAGATGGTGATGCCACACGATAACGCAATCAAGTGATTGCTTTACTACCTCTGCTGGCGGCGCCAGCGATCGATCGTGTGTTGCATGAAATCGTCGTAGTCGTAGTCATGCTGCCAGCTCTCCGAAAACGCCGCGTTGCCGCTGCGCGGGCGGTGTTCTGCGGCGAGATTTTCGAAGCGGACCCGCATGGGTACCGATATGGCGTCACCGACGATGACCGCCTCCTGGGTCCTGAGCGCCGGCAGCACGCTAAGCAATCCCTGGGACGTCTCGGGCAGGACCTTGGCCACGAAGTTTTGATCGCGATCGTTGCTCATGCGGAACGCGATGATGGTGCCGCACTGGCTGATGATGCTGTCGGAAAGCTCTGACGGCCGCTGGCTTATTAACCCCAGGGAAACACCGTACTTGCGGCCTTCCTTGGCAATCCGCGAAATCGACTGCTTCGTCGGACCGAAGCCCGCGTTGTCGCGGGCGGGGACATAGCGGTGCGCCTCCTCGCAGACCAGCAGGATCGGGACGGTCTGCGGATGGGCGCTCCACAGGCTGAACTCGAAGATTGTCCGGCACATGGTCGACACGACGACATCGACGATCTCTGACGGCACGCCTGACAGATCCATGATACTGATCGGCTTGCCGTCGACCGGCATGCGCAACAGACGGCCCAGGACCTCCGACAGATTGTCGGTGACGATGCGGCTGGAGAACATAAAGGCGTAGCGGCGGTCGTTGCTGACGCTTTCCATGCGCGCCAAGAGGCGTTGGAACGGACCGACGCTTTCGGCTCGGTTGTACTGGCCCATCGCGTTGTCGATGATGCGCTTCAACTCGCCAAGCCGATACGGCACCGGCGTATCGATCGTGATGTAGGACGTATCCTCGCCCTCGGCCTGGAACATCTTCTTGGCCTCGACCAGGGCGTCTTTCAGGATACCCATCTGCGCTTGGCGCTCGGCCCCGTCGCCGGTGCACATGATCTCGGCCGTCTCTTCGAAATTGAGCAGCCAATAGGGCAAATAAAGGTTCGTCGTGTTGATGACCTCCGCCCATTCGCTGAAGGCATCCGCATACTCGTTGTGCGGGTCCAAGAGAATGACGTGGCCGTTCTGGTTGCTCTCCAGAACCTTGCGCAAAAGCAGCGCCACCGTGCAGGACTTGCCCGACCCGGTCGACCCCAGCACGACAAAGTGCTTGCCCATCAGATCGTCGGTCATCAGGTGGGCGCCGATGGACTGGTCCTGATAGAACGTGCCGACCTGAACATCCGGTTTGTCGGAGCGGGCGTAAACGCGTCCCAAATCCTCCGACACCGCGACGCAGATTTCCTCACCCAGCGAGGGATAGATCGAGACGCCTCGTTCAAAGTTACCGGTCGCCGCACCGGTGTCGTCGAACATGATCTCGCCCATCAGGCCGACTTCGACGGCGCCGCGGCCCGAGCCCGTCGCGTCGGAGTTACGCAAGCCGTTGATAATGCCGTAAACGGTGGATTCCGGCGTCTGCATCTTGACCAGCGCACCGATGCGCACCTGCGCCGCTGCCGCACCGTCGGTGTCATCTATGCTGCCAGTGACTTGTGATCCCGCGATACTCGAGACGTATCCAAGCCGCGCCCCACTGCTGTCCATACTGGTTCTCCTGCCTCGAACCGCTACCCCGGTTCGCTGCCATACTTGCAGACTATACCCCTAAAGAGGTGTGACCTACTGCACAACCTCGCCATTCGATAGCAGGGTGGATTCAGCCCAGAAACGACCGCCAAACACCCGATCAACAGCGTCTTGTGGCGGCGGAGCATGTCGGGATCGCGCTCAATGCGCATATTAGATAATCAATATAAATAATTGTAAAATATAAACTATTTATACGATCTTAAAGTCGATTCTATACTCTCATAAAGCCTATCCCTGTCGATATCGGCGACGACATCGATGGACCCATCCGATGTGGCCTCAATCCGCGTGCGGCCCCGTGTCTCCTGGTTGTCGACATCGACATCGACCCTGCAGCGTTCCAGGGCAAAGAGGTCGGGCCACAGCAGGTAGGCGGTCACGATGACATCGTGCAGCGGCATGGACCGCTCACGCCACATACCCGCAATGGCCCGCCCCAGCGTCCCGAAGCCGGCCAGGCCATCAAACCAGTCCGGCTCCGGCAAGGTTGGGCGGGTGATATCTAGCGGCACCAGCACCGTTGGTGCTCCGGCCGTCAGTACGATCTGGGCGGCGTGCGGGTCGACGTGAATGTTGAACTCGGCATGATCGGTGATGTTGCCGGCGGATCTGGCGCCGCCCATGATCACCAGCCGCGCCAGCTTGGCGGCGAGATCCGGTCGCATGGTGAAGGCGACCGCCAGATTGGTCAGCGGCGCGATCGCCGCCACCGTCACGGGCGCCGAGGCCCTGTCGATCAACTCGATCAGCTTGGCGACCGCGTGGTCTGGTTCCGGGCCGCGGGCCATTTCCGGCAGCCCCGAACCGCCGAGGCCGTCATGGCCATGGAGATGCGGTAACGGTTCATGTGCGGACAGTAAAGGCGCCGGACAGCCGCTATAGACCGGGATTTCGGGTCGACCCGCCGCTTCCACGATCCGCCGCGCCGCCGCCGTCGTGGTTTCCAGGCCCAGATTGCCCGCCGCCGTGGTCAAAGCCATCACGTTCAAACGGTCGGCGGCGGCGAGCGCCAGAAACAAGGCAAAGGCGTCATCCTTGCCGGGATCGGTGTCAAAGATGACATCGATGGGTTCAGCCAAAAATTCCACTCCCCTTGCCCGCGTCGCGGCGCTAGACATGGCGTTCTATGACCCCGCGGCAACGCACTGCAACGGTCCACGTAATCAGGGAAGCCAACCGATGACAACCAAGAGTCTGCCCCACGCCAACTGGAGCTATCCGACCGCCATGCGCTTTGGGGCCGGACGGATTGCCGAACTGCCGGCGATCTGCCGCGAACTCGGTATGACCCGCCCGCTGTTGGTGACCGATCCCGGCCTGGTGGATCTGCCAATGGTCAAGGACGCGATCGCCGCCAACGAAGCCGACGGCCTGCCAACCGGCCTGTTCTCCGACCTTCAACCCAATCCCGTCGGCAAGAACGTCGAAGAAGGCGTCGCGGTCATGCGTGAGGGTGGGCACGACGGTGTGATCGCCTGGGGCGGCGGCAGCGGCATGGACGCGGCCAAGGCGATCGCGCTGATGGTCGGCCAGGACCGGCCGATCTGGGACTTCGAGGATCGCGAAGACTGGTGGACACGCGCCGATGCCGACGCCATCCCGCCGATCATCGCCGTGCCGACGACGGCGGGAACCGGATCGGAGGTCGGGCGCGCCTCGGTCATTACCGACAGAAGCGACAACACCAAGAAGATCATTTTTCATCCCAAGATGCTGCCCGCCGTGGTCATCTCGGACCCCGAACTGACGGTTGGGCTGCCCGCCAACATCACCGCGTGGACCGGCATGGATGCCCTGGCCCACAACCTCGAGGCCCTTAGCGCGCCAGGTTATCACCCGATGGCCGATGGCATCGCGTTAGAAGGTATCGGACTGGTCAAAGAGTTCCTGCCACGCGCGGTGGCCGACGGCAGTGACCTTGAAGCGCGCGGCAACATGCTTGTCGCCGCGACCATGGGCGCGACGTCGTTCCAGAAAGGCCTCGGCGCGATCCATTCGCTGTCCCATCCAATCGGCGCCTTATTCCACACCCATCACGGCCGCACTAATGCCGTAGTCATGCCCTATGTCATGGTCTTCAACCGCGACGCCGTCGCGGACCGTTACACGGGACTGGCCCGCTATCTGGGGCTGCCCGACCCGTCCTTCGATGCCGTCCTTACGTGGGTCCTGGATTTGCGCAACGAACTTTCCATCGACCATACCCTGCGCGATCTTGGCGTCGACGACAGCCAGACCGACGACCTGATCCGACAGGCGGCCAACGATCCGACAGCCGGCACCAACCCGGTGCCGCTGAACCAGGACAACCTGGCTAAGGTTTTCCGAAACGCCATGGACGGAACGCTTGGATAACAGGTGGCTGATTGGTATCGCGGCATGTCTTCTCGTGGCCGGTCAACCGGCCGCAGCCGACGATGGCGACGATGCCAACCCACCGACAGAACGGCGTGACGGCAAAGGGCCGATTATCACCGCGCAGGTTGAGAACGACTACTTCGTATCCGAAGACGACAGTCAGTACACGCACGGCATGCGCCTCTCCTATTTCTCCGGCGCCAACGATGTCCCGGGCTTCGTGCGCAAGGGCGTTCAGGCGCTGCCTTTCTTCGACGAATGGGGCGACCTTAGAACCAGCTTTGCCATAGGCCAGAGCATGTTCACGCCCGATGACCTGTCGGCGACCGAAGTGGTCGAGGACGACCGTCCCTATGCCGGCTGGCTCTATGTCGACATCGGCGTCGAGTCGACCACGGCGGCGCGGCGCGATCTCGTGTCGCTGTCGCTCGGTGTCGTTGGTCCGGCCTCCTATGCCGAGCAGGTCCAGACCGAGTTTCATCGCATCATCAGCGCGCCGATCGGTGAAGGCTGGGACAATCAATTGCGCAACGAACCGGCCGCCATGCTGACCTACGAACGGCAGTTTCACGGCTACGCGCCGATGGATGTGTTTGGTCTTGAGGTCGACGCAACGCCCAACTGGGGTTTTGCGCTCGGCAACGTCTATACCTACGGCTCGACCGGGCTGATGCTGCGGCTCGGCAGCGATCTGAGTCAGGACTTTGGCCCGCCGCTGATCCAGCCCAGCCTGCCCGGTTCCGGCTACTTCGAACGGCGCGGTTGGGATGACTTCAACTGGTATGTGTTCGGCGGCGTTCAGGGACGCGCGGTCGCCTACAACATCTTCTTGGACGGCAACACGTTCCGCGACAGCCACCGCGTCGACAAGAAGTACCTGGTCGGCGAGTTTCAAACCGGAATCGTCGCCACGCTGGGCGACGTACGCATGGGCTTCACCCAGATTTTCCGCTCGAAAGAGTTTGAAGGTCAGGACGCGCCGGATGTCTATGGCGCGGTCACGGTATCGACCGGGTTCTAGAATCTCGATCGTTCCCCGCTCGCACGGGCCGTAGCCATCCCACTCCCCCCGCCTCCGGGGCAGTACGCCGAGAGGCGTTTTCGCCGAGGCCACCCCGAGTAGGGTGCCATGGGTGGCCGTGCGGGGAAGTGGGCTGGCGATGCTGGCTAGATGGGAAGCGCCCTAGCCTTCTTCCAGCGTCATTAGGGCCGCATTGCCACCGGCCGCCGTCGTATCGGTCGAGACGACGCGTTCGGTTGCGAAACGGTGGAGGTAATGCGGACCGCCGGCTTTAGGTCCGGTCCCCGACAAGCCCTCGCCGCCAAACGGCTGCGACCCGACGATGGCGCCGATCATGTTGCGGTTGACATAGATGTTGCCGACGCGGGCGCGCTCCACGATGTGGCGCGCGGTTTCGTCGATGCGCGTATGGATGCCGAGCGTCAGGCCGTAGCCGGTGCCGTTCACCGCGTCGATCACCTTGTCCAGGTCATCGGAAGCAAACCGCACGACGTGCAGAATGGGACCGAACACCTCGCGCTGAAGTCGGTCCAGCGATCCGATTTCGTAGGCCCGGGGCGCGACGAACGTGCCGTGGCTGCATGCTTGCGGCAGTGTCGCGCGGAACAGCAGCCTGGCCTCACGGTCCATACGTTCGGCATGGGCCTCCAACATCGCTTTGGCCTCATCATCGATGACCGGCCCGACATCGGTGGCGATCAGACCGGGGTCGCCGATCTGCAGTTCCTCCATGGCGCCGGTTAGCATTGTGATGACATGGTCGGCGACGTCGCGCTGCACGAACAGGACGCGCAGCGCCGAACAACGCTGGCCCGCGCTGTTGACGGCCGAGCGTATGACATCGGCGACAACCTGCTCGGGCAGCGCGCTTGAATCGACAAGCATCGCGTTCTGACCGCCGGTCTCCGCGATCAACGGCACGATTGGGCCGTCACGTTCGGCGAGCGTGCGGTTGATGATATGGGCCGTCTCCGTTGACCCGGTGAAGCACACGCCGGCAATGCGGCTGTCGCCGACAAGCCGACCGCCGATCGCCGCGCCGTCTCCGGGCAGCAGATGCAGGACGTCCGTGGGGATGCCGGCCTGATGCAGCAGACGTACGGCGAAGGCACCCATGACCGACGTCTGCTCCGCCGGCTTGGCCAGCACCGCGTTGCCGGCGGCAAGGGCGGCACTCACCTGGCCGGTGAAGATCGCGAGCGGAAAGTTCCACGGCGCGATACACAGGAAGACGCCGCGCCCAGCAAGGCGGATGACATTGCGTTCGCCGGTCGGTCCGGGCAGCACCGCGTCGCCGCTGAAATCCATTCTGGCGCGTTGCGCATAGTAGCGGCAGAAGTCGACGGCCTCGCGCACCTCGGCAACGCCGTCGACCAGCGTCTTGCCGGCTTCGCGCGCGGCGATCGCCATTGCCTCGGCCATGTTGGCTTCCAGCAAATCGGCTGCACGTTCCAGGCACGCCGCCCGCTCGTCGGCCGGTGTCGCGGACCAACCGGGCGCGGCCTTATGGGCGCTCGCCAAGGCAGCCTCCATATCAGCCTCGGACGAATCGACGACAGTGCCGACATCGCGACGGCGATCTGCGGGGTCCGTGATGACACGTTCGGCGCCTTGAACCGCGCGACCGTTGACTATCGGGGCGGCGCTGAATGGTCTGGCAGCGGCCGCTTCCATGTCGCGCGCCAACGTCACCAGGACTTCGCGGTCAGCCAGGTCGATGCCCCGCGCGTTCTTTCGCTCAGGCCCGAACAGATCCGCCGGCAAGGGTATCGCCGGATGCGCGCGCGGCTCGGCATGGCGCACCTGGTCGGCCGGATCGACGACCATGATATCCAGCGGCAAATCGTCATCAACAATGCGGTTGACGAAGGAGGTGTTCGCGCCGTTCTCCAATAGCCGTCGAACCAAGTAAGCCAGCAGATGTTCGTGGCTGCCGACCGGCGCATAGACACGGCAACTCAAGCCAAGCTTGTCGTCGCCGATGATCTCTTCGTAGAGCGCCTCGCCCATACCGTGAAGCCGCTGAAACTCGAAGTCACGGCGTCCCTCGGCAAGCGTCAGGATCGTGGCGAGCGACTGTGCATTGTGCGTCGCGAACTGTGGATAGAACACCTTAGGCTGCCCCAGCAGCTTCGTTGCGCAGGCGATATAGGAGACATCGGTGCTGGGTTTGCGGGTGAACACGGGATAGCCATCCAGCCCCTGCTCTTGCGTCCGCTTGATCTCCGTATCCCAGTAGGCGCCTTTTACCAGGCGTATCGGCAGACGACGCCTCTGATCGGTGGCCAGTTGCGCGAGCCAATCGATCAGGTGGATCGCGCGTTTTTGATAGGCCTGTACCGCCAGGCCCAGACCGTCCCAGTCCTTCAGGCTGTCATCGGCCGCGACCCAGGCGAAGACGTCAAGTGACAGGTCCAGCCGGTCGGCCTCCTCCGCATCGACGGTCAACGCGATGCCGTTCTGGCGAGCCAGGCGCGAGAGTTCCAACAGACGCGGCGCGAGCTCCGCCATGATGCGGTCGGCCTGGGCGAGTTCGTAACGGGGATGCAGCGCCGACAGTTTCACCGATATGCTCGGCTTGGCGAATTCATCCTGTTCGTTGGTCGATGCACCGACGCGCACGATCGCTTTTTCATACGCCGCCATATAGCCATCGGCATCGGCCATGGTGCGGGCCGCCTCGCCCAGCATGTCATAGGAGTGGCGATAGCCGCGGTTCTCCGAGTCACGCGCGCGCTCCAACGCTTCGTCGATGGTGCGCCCCATGACGAACTGACGGCCCATGATGCGCATGGCCTGTGTCATCGCCTGGCGGATGATCGGCTCACCGGCGCGGGTGATCAGCTTGCCGATGTTGCGGGCGATGTCGTCGCGCCAGGTGCGGTCCAGGTTGACCACGCGCCCGGTCAGCAACAAGCCCCAGGTCGATGCGTTGACGAACAGAGAATCGCTGCCGCCAAGGTGCTCTTCCCAGTTGGCGACCGAAATCTTGTCGCGAATCAGCTTATCGGCGGTGTCTGCATCGGGAATTCGCAGCAGCGCCTCAGCCATGCACATCAAGACGATGCCTTCCTGGCTCGACAGGTCATATTCGCTCATGAAAGCGTCGATGCCGCCGGTCTGCTGGCGACGGGCCCGGACATGAGCGACCAGCTCGCGGGCGCGACGCCGGATTCTGCGCCGGGTCGCTTCATCGAACGTCGCCAGTTCGAGCAGACCGTCGACGGCGGCCGCCTCGTCCTCGCGATAGGCGGCATTCAGCCGATGACGCAGGTTGTCATAGGGTGCTGGTTGCTGCGAAAAGACAAGCGGGTCGGTCTCAACCCCTGTCGTACTTTGCCGGCTTTGCGCGTTGTCCAATGACTTGACCTCTTGGCTTGGTTCACGCCGACCCTGGAGCCGGCTGCGGGTCAATGCTGGTAAGTGACGCCATCCGTTGCCATATTCTGACTACTTTTGCACCCGATGCCTTGGGTTTGCTACTATCTACGCCGGAATAGCCGGCGATTGGGGGATCAACGTGGTCGAGCCGACAACCAAAAATCGCGGTTTGACAGGCATCGAACTGCTCTCCGAGCTCTCGGAGGACGAAATCAAGGCGCTCGAAAAGAACGTCCGCTGGCGCAATTACAAGGCCGGCGAACAGATCATGGACCGCGCCAGCGACAACCGCGACGTATTTCTGGTCGCCGATGGCGCGGTCAGAATAGTCAATTATTCGCGGTCCGGCCGTGAGGTCGCCTACGCCATCGTCGACACCGGTGGCTATTTCGGCGAGCTCGCCGCGATCGACGGCGAGCCGCGATCGGCCACCGTGGTCGCGGTCAAGGCGGCCCAGGTAGCGATGATGTCGCCCAGCGCCTTCCTCGATCTGATGAGCCGGCACCCATCGGTGCTGCAAACCGTGGTGCGCCGCCTGGCCAAGATCGTCAGGACCTGCGACGACCGGATCATGGACCTGAGCACGCTAGGCGCCGTTCAGCGCGTCTATCTGGAGCTCTTGCGCATGTGCAAGCCCGATGCAGCCGGCGCCGGTTTCTGGGTCATCTACCCGATGCCGGCCCACAAGGAGATCGCCGGTCGCGCCAGCACAACCCGCGAGACGGTCGCCCGGGTGGTCAGCCATTTGACCCAGGACGGTATCGTCGAAAAACGCGACAAGGTGCTCTATATCCAAGATAAGCAGCGCCTTGAGGAACTTGCCGAATCCCTGGATGCAGAGCGATCTGCGGCAATCGCGCGCTAGGCGCCTCTCCGGACCCAGTGTGATGAGTGACATTCGTCATACCGTCGGCGTCACGAATGCGTCACACTCTAACCTGGAGACGGTGTATCGAGCGGCCCCGTCCTTCCCGTTGGAATGTCCAGCAACCGGTCAGGCGGCCCGGTTGTGCCAGCCCGGGCGCTAGGCCGGATGGCAGTCCAGGAAGGCATCATGGTCGTCGAAGCCGACGCCATACGGGACAAGGCCTAATGTCGTTCAAGATCAAGTTCTGGGGGGTTCGTGGCAGCATCGCTTGTCCGTCGCCCAATCACATCGCGTTCGGCGGCAACACGAGCTGCATCGAGGTCGCCTGTGGTGGCGAACGCGTCATTATGGACGCGGGCACCGGTATCCGCGGCCTTGGCCATTGGCTTTTGCGCAAGGACGTACGCGACGCGACGATCCTGCTCTCCCACACCCACTGGGACCACATCAACGGCTTTCCGTTCTTCACGCCGGCTTTCCATCCCGATTGTCATTTCACGGTGCTGGCTGGCCACCTGCAGAACGCCACGATCGAGCACGTCTTTGCCGATCAGATGCAAAGTCCCTACTTCCCCGTCCCGCTTGAAGCCATGACCGCCGCCAAGGAGTTTGCTGACTTCAAGGCCGGCGACAGCTTCAAACTGGGCCGGGCCAACAATATCGACATTCAGACGGCAGCGCTTAACCACCCCAACGGCGCGACCGGTTATCGCGTCAATTACAAGGGCAAGTCGTTTTGTTACGTGACCGACACCGAACACGTGATCGGCCAACCCGACCAAAATGTCCTCGGCTTAATCGAAGGCGCTGACCTCGTCGTCTACGACTCCACCTATACCGACAAGGAGTTCCCCGCAAAGATCGGCTGGGGCCATTCAACATGGCAGGAAGGCATCAGGCTATGCAAGGCCGCCAACGTTAAGAGTCTCGCCATCTTCCACCACGATCCCGATCATGAGGACCGTTTCATGCGCCGGGTCGAGACCAAGGCAAAAGTCATGTGGCCACAGGCCTTTGTCGCCAGGGAGCACATGCGTATCGAGCTTGCCTGATCCAATGGCAGTGCTGGAGAGTTTGCGCGGCGCCGCGGCACTGGTTCACCAGACCGTTCAACCGACATTGCAGCATTCGTGGCCCCTGCTGAACGCGCGGGCCGGTACCGAAGTCTGGGTCAAGCACGAGAACCACACACCGATCGGCGCCTTCAAGCTGCGCGGTGGCCTCGTCTACATGGACCGGTTGCGCGAACGCGAACCTGACGTGACCGGTGTCATCTCAGCGACCCGCGGCAACCATGGACAAAGCGTCGCCTTCGCCGCACGGCACTGCGGATTGTCCGCCACCATTGTCGTGCCGGAAGGCAACTCGTCGGAAAAGAACGCCGCCATGCAGGCGCTGGGCGCCGAGC
The DNA here is from genome assembly GCA_039028155.1 of Pseudomonadota bacterium. Lineage (NCBI taxonomy): Bacteria > Pseudomonadati > Pseudomonadota > Pseudomonadota bacterium. Next base: position 16,696 of record JBCCIS010000033.1, on the reverse strand, counting down.
TGATCGAGAATGGTCACGACTTTCAGGCGGCCTATGAGTTCACACTTGCCGAGGCCGAACGGCGCGCCCTGCACCTCGTGCCGTCATTCCACGACGACCTCGTATCCGGTGTCGCGAGTTACAGTCTCGAACTCTTCGACGCCGTCGACGATATCGACACGTTCTATGTACCGATAGGTCTGGGTTCGGGCATCTGCGGCGCCATTCGCGCGCGCGATGCGCTCGGTTTCAAAACAAAGATCGTCGGCGTCGTGTCCGAGAAAGCGGCAACCTATGCGCTGTCGTTCGAAGCCGGCGAGGCCATCGCCACCAACAGCGCCGATACGATGGCCGACGGTGTCGCCTGCCGCGTCCCGAACGACGACGCGCTCGCCATCATCCGGCGTGGCGCCGAACGCATCATCACGGTTTCCGATAACGCGATCATGGCGGCCATGCGCGACCTCGCCAGCGATACCCACAACATGGCCGAAGGCGCCGGCGCGGTCGCGCTTGCCGGCCTGATGAGCGAGTCAGACGGAATGCGCGGCAAGCGTGTCGCGATTGTCCTCTCCGGCGGCAACATCGACCGTGCGCTTTACCTCAAGGCACTTAGCGGTGAAGCAGACGCCTGACTTTCATTCTATTTCAAAGGGTTACCATCCGCCGGTGGCGAGCCAACGGTCGATCTCACCGAACTTGTCGCAGCCCCAAAACAGTTCGCCGTCGATATCGAACATGGGCGAACCGAAAATGCCCTTATCCAACGCCTTTTCGACTTCGACACGCAACCGATCCTTGACCGCATCATCGGCCAGAGCGGCCAGCAAGGCCTCGACGTCGATACCGAGCGCGTCGCAGGTCGCATCCGCCAGCTGTTGCGGTTTGGCAACGTCGCGGCCTTCGCCCCAGTAGTTCTGAAACACGTGGCGGGCAAAGCGAACCGCAAGGTCACTGTCCTGGTCATCGAGCCAATAGAACGCACGGCTTGCCGCGACCGAGTGAAACGGAAAGTTCTCCGGCCACACGAACGGCATGGCGTAGTCACGCGCCATACGTTCGAGGTCGTGCTTGAAGTAAGGGCCCCGAACCGGCTGGCTGATCAGCGGCGACTGACCGGTCTTCTGAAAGGCGATACCGAGCAGCGTCGGCCGCCACGAGACCGTTCGGCTGTGTTTGGCGGCGATGTCACCAATGCGCGCGGTCGCGAGATAGCCGTAGGGCGAGCTGAAGTCGAAATAGAAATCGATGGCTTTTGTCATGAGGTCCTAACCGGTTGTTTGGCGGCGCGCGGTCACTTCGATCTCGACCTTCATCTCCGGCTTGGTCAAGGCGCAGATGACGGTCGTGTTGGCTGGTCTGATATCACGGAAGTGCTCGCCGACCACACGAGCGATGGCCTCGAAGTCGTCCTGCTCGACGATATAGATAACGACACGGACGACATCGGCAAGCGACGATCCCGCCCGCTCCAACGCTTCGGAGATGTTGCGGAAACACTGGCGCGTTTGCTCGACCGCATCAGGCGAGATGTCGCCGGTCGCGTAATCGTACCCGGTCGTGCCTGAAACGAAAATCCAGTCGTCGTCGACAACCGCCCGGGCATAGCCGGCCAGTTCCTCGAAGGCGGAACCGGAATAGATCTTTCGCCGCATGGTGTCCTCCGATCAGAGCAGGATGGCCGCACCCAAGGCCAGGAAAACAAAGAAACCGACGACATCGGTCACGGTGGTCAGAAACACGCCGGCGGAGACGGCCGGATCGACCTTGATTGCGTTCAGCCCGATCGGGATCAGCGCACCCGCCATGCCGGCGACCAGCAGGTTCACCACCATGGCAATACCGATGACAACGCCCAGCATCGGTTCCTGAAACCACTGCCAGGCGACCAGCCCGACCAACACCGCGAACAACAGGCCGTTCAACAACCCGACGACAACCTCCTTGCCGACAACACGCAGCGCGTTGGCCCGCGTCAGGTCGCGAGTCGCCAATGCACGCACGGCAACAGTCATCGTCTGGGTGCCGGCGTTGCCGCCCATCGACGCGACGATCGGCATCAAAACGGCGAGCGCCACAAACCGCTCCAGCGTGCCTTCGAAGATCCCGATCACGAAAGACGCCAACACGGCGGTGCCAAGGTTGACAAAAAGCCACAGGAAACGCTTGCGCGTTGTCGTGACAATCTCATCGTTCAGGTCGGCCTGCGCCACACCGCCAAGGCGCAGCGTGTCCTCTTCCGTCACCTCGCTGATAACATCGACGACGTCGTCAAAGGTGATCGCGCCGAGCAGCCGGCCATCGTTATCGGTCACCGCCATCTCGCTCAGACCATATTGCTGAAAGACATAGGCGACCTCTTCCTGGTCAGTGTCTGCGTTGACGGTCGTCGGCTCGGCGTCCTCAACCAGGTTTTGCAAGCGGGTTTCGCGGCGGTTTCGCAGGATCCGGCTGACCGGTACCGAGCCCAGCGGCTTGTGCTGCGGATCGACGATAAAGACATCATAGAAATCGTCCGGCAGATCGTCGCTTGCGCGCAGGTAGTCGATGGTCTGACCGATGTTCCAGAACATCGGCACGGCAACGACGTCGCGGCGCATCAGGCGCCCGGCGCTGTCCTCCGGAAAAGTGAGACCTTCCTCAACAGCGCGGCGCGATGCGAACGGCACCGCCGCCAAGACCTCGTCCTGGAGGTCCTGGTCGAGATCCTCGAGAACATCGACGGCATCGTCGGTCTCAAGCTGTTCCACCATGTGGGCAACATCGTCGGTACCCAGGATCTCGACGACGTCCTCAAGGACCGATTCATCCAGGTGCGCCAACACCTCCGGATCAAACTCCGGGCGCAGCGCGTCGAGCACCTGGCGGCGCTGGTGCGCGGTGATCTGCTCCAGCAAATCGGCGACATCGGCGGGATGCAGCGGGACGATCAGCGCTTCCAACCGGTTGGCGTCATCGCCGCTGAGCGACTCCAATATGGCGTGTAACAGCTCGGGCGTCAGACCGTAGAGGTCGTGGACGTCTGACGCGGTTTCGGTGGTGCTTGGCGCCGACTGCTCATTCATCATACACCCAGTCTAGAGTGTTAGCCTGCGGGATGGCATCACCAGGGGCGGACCGATGTGCGCCAACGAAAAAGACCCGCCGCAAGGCGACGGGTCTTTTTCAGGAAACTGGTGCGGTCGAGAAGACTCGAACTTCCACGGGCTAAGCCCACAGCGCCCTCAACGCTGCGCGTCTACCAATTCCGCCACGACCGCAGATCTGGTAATCGACGTTCCTATAGCTAGATTCATAGGGGCCCGCAAGGGCCGCAAACAAAGACGGAACCGGCATGTCAGGTGTTTTATGGCAGTTGAGCGAGGCGCCCGTCGCTTATCCGGACGCCATCAGCTTCATGGAGGAGCGGGCGGCGGCGATTCGCGCCGGTGAAGCGCCAGAGACCGTCTGGCTGGTCGAACACCCGCCGCTCTATACGGCCGGCACCAGCGCCGACGCCAGCGAACTTCTGGATTCCGGCGATTTTCCGGTCTACCGGACCGGCCGCGGCGGCCGCTACACCTATCACGGCCCCGGACAGCGGGTTGCCTATGTCATGCTGGATCTAAAGGCCCGCGGCGGCGACCTGAAGGCTTTCGTGCGCGGGCTGGAGACATGGCTCATTGCCACCCTCGCCGACTTCGGCGTCACCGGCGAAACACGGGACGATCGGGTCGGTGTCTGGGTCCGCCGGCCGGGTGGCGAAGACAAGATTGCCGCCATCGGCATCCGGGTGCGCCGCTGGGTGTCGTTCCACGGCATCGCCATCAATGTCGACCCCGATCTCGACCACTTTCGCGGCATCATTCCCTGCGGCATCCAAGGTCACGGCGTGACGTCACTGAGTGCCCTTGGCGTCGACGCCGATATGGCGGGGGTCGACGAGGCACTGAAGTCCAATTTCGAAGCGGCCATGCCGGTCCGACAAGAAGCCGCGTTGGCGTTCTCACGCAGTAGGTAACTGAAGAAAGCCGGATTCGATCGCGCTATCGTCGTCGCGAACGTCCACGTTCGTGACCTTGGCAAGCGGCGGGCCGTCGTGACAAAGCGCGATCATCTGCTCGACACTGTCAGGCGTTCCGGCAAAAACCGCCTCGACCGTCCCGTCGCGACGATTTCGCACCCAGCCGTTCAACCCCAGATCGCTCGCCTCCTCGCCGGTCCAGGCGCGGTACCAGACGCCCTGCACGCAGCCGGAGACGACCGCGCGAACCTGGCGATGATCGCTCTCAAGCGTCATCGAACTCCAGAATGATCTGATCGACCGCCAGCGAATCACCCTTGGCGACGTTCACCACTTTGACTCGTCCGTCGATCTCCGCGTGCAGCACATTCTCCATCTTCATGGCGTCTACGATCGCGAGTGGTGCGCCAGCCTTCACCTCCTCGCCCTCGGCGACCAGGATGTCGACGACCATGCCCGGCATGGGCGACAGCAGCAGGCGCGACGTATCGGCCGGCTCCTTGAACGGCATGCGCTCCAGAAGCGTGTCGGCGTGCTGACTCAAGATGACGACGCGCTCGGCAACGCCAGCATGGGATAGATTCCACTGGGTGCCCTGCCGGTCAGTCTGCACGATGACCGGGCGGTCCTGCACCATGCCATCGAAATGCCGGTGTCCGGGCCGCCAGTGCCCACGGACGGCAATCTCTTGACCATCCATCGTGACGTCGATGCCGCCCTCGACCAGCGCCGCCGTCACCGCATGGCGATCCACGCCCAGGCGCACGACCCAGTTATCGGCCAAAGAATGGACGCCATCGAACTGCCCGGAGATCTCGCGGTCACGATCAAGCACCGTCAAATGCGCCAGAAGACCGACGCCGACAAGGTTCTCCAGCGTCTCGCGGTCAAGCGCCGCGCCGCTGAAGCCATCGGGCCAGACATCGGTGACGAAGCCCGTCGTCAGCGCGCCATCACGAAAGCGCTCCTCGCGCATGATTGCCGAGAGGAAACCGATGTTGTGGCTGACGCCGCGAATCTGAAAGCCGTCAAGCGACCGCTTCATGGTATCGATCGCCGCCGCCCGATCGCTGCCGTAACTCACCAGCTTCGCGATCATGGGGTCGTAGAACATCGTGACCTCCGACCCCTCCTCCACACCGCTGTCGATGCGGACATGGGCGGATTCCTCCGGTGGGCGATACCGCGTCAGCCTGCCGATCGACGGCAGGAAACCGCGCAGCGGATCCTCCGCATAGACACGGGTCTCGATCGCCCAGCCGTCCAGCTTGATATCGTCCTGGCTGAACGCCAGCTTTTCGCCCGCCGCGACACGGATCATCTGCTCGACCAGGTCAAGGCCGGTCACGAACTCGGTGACCGGATGCTCCACCTGCAATCTTGTATTCATTTCAAGGAAATAGAAGTTTTTGTTCGCATCCGCCACGAACTCGACCGTGCCGGCCGAATGGTAGTCGACAGCCCGCGCCAGGGCCACCGCCTGTTCGCCCATCGCCTGCCGCGTCTTTGGATCGAGCAGCGGGCTCGGCGCCTCCTCAACGACCTTCTGATGACGGCGCTGGATCGAACACTCGCGCTCGCCCAGATAGACGATGTTGCCGTGCGCGTCGGCCATGATCTGGATCTCGATATGGCGTGGCTCGACGATGAACTTTTCCAGAAACACCCGGTCGTCGCCGAATGAGGCCTTGGCCTCCGACCGCGCCGCGCGAAAACCCTCCCGCGCCTCCTCAGCACTCTCAGCGACGCGCATGCCCTTGCCACCGCCGCCGGCCGCGGCCTTGATCATGACGGGGTACCCGATGGTTTCGGCGATCTTGAGCGCCTCATCCGCGTCGGCGATCTCGCCCATATGGCCGGGAATGACGTTGACGTTGGCCTTTTCCGCCAGCTTCTTGGACTCGATCTTGTCGCCCATGGCGGCGACAGCGGCCGCGGGCGGACCGATGAAGACGGCGTCGGCCTTCTCGACAGCCTCGACGAAGGCGCCGTTTTCCGACAAGAAGCCGAAACCCGGATGCACCGCTTCGGCGCCGGTCTCGCGGATCACCTCGACGATACGGTCGATCTTCAGGTAACTCTCGGCAGGCGCCGGCGGACCGATGAACACTGCCTCGTCGGCCATCCGAACGTGCAGCGCATCGGCGTCGGCCTCCGAATAGATGGCGACCGTCTGGATGCCCATGCGCCGGCAGGTCTTGATAATCCGACAGGCGATCTCGCCGCGATTGGCTATAAGAATCTTCTTGAACATTCCGCCCTAACTACCTGCTACAGAGGAATATTATCGTGTTTCTTCCACGGATTTGTTAAGTCCTTGTCGCGCAACATGCGCAACGCCGTGCCGACACGGCGCCGGGTGCTGCGCGGCATGATGACGTCGTCAATGAAACCGCGGCGGGCTGCCGAGAACGGGTTGGCGAAGCGCTCGCGGTACTCCTCGGTCCGCGCCTCGATCTTCTCCGCATCGTCCAACTCGGCGCGGAAGATGATCTCGACTGCACCCTTCGACCCCATCACCGCGACCTCGGCGGCCGGCCAGGCATAGTTCACGTCACCGCGCAGATGCTTGGAGCTCATGACCACGTAGGCGCCGCCATAGGACTTGCGGGTGATGACCGTAACCTTGGGCACAGTCGCTTCCGCATAGGCGTAGAGCAGCTTGGCGCCGTGCTTGATGATTCCGCCATGCTCCTGGCTGGTGCCGGGCAGGAAACCCGGCACATCGACGAAGGTGACGATCGGAATGTTGAAACAGTCACAGAACCGCACGAAGCGCGCGGCTTTCTTGGATGCGTCGATGTCGAGGCAGCCGGCAAGCACCATCGGCTGGTTGGCGACAATGCCGATGGTATGACCGTCGATGCGGCCGAAGCCCGTCACGATGTTGCCGGCATAACCCGGCTGGAGCTCAAAGAAGTCGCCCTCGTCGACCACCTTCTCGATCAGCTCCTTCATGTCGTAGGGCTTGTTCGGGTTGGCCGGCACCAGCGTGTCGAGCGATGCTTCGGCCCGGTCAAGCGGGTCGTCGGTGTGCCAATGCGGAGCCTTCTCACGGTTTGACGCCGGCAGGAAGTCGAGGAAACGGCGCAGCTCGGCGAGCGTCTCGACATCGTTCTCCAAGGCCAGATCCGCGACGCCCGACCGGGTCGTGTGGGTGACGGCGCCGCCCAGCTCTTCATGGGTCACCATCTCATGGGTCACGGTCTTCACGACGTCGGGACCGGTGACGAACATGTAAGCACTGTCTTTCACCATGAAGATGAAGTCGGTCATCGCCGGCGAATAAACGGCACCGCCCGCGCACGGGCCCATGATGACGGAGATCTGCGGCACGACGCCCGATGCCAGGACGTTACGCTGGAAGACTTCGGCATAACCGGCCAGCGACGCCACGCCTTCCTGAATGCGCGCGCCGCCGGAATCGTTGATGCCGATGACCGGCGCGCCGACCTGCATCGCGCGGTCCATGATCTTGCAGATTTTTTCCGCATGCGCCTCCGACAGCGAACCGCCGAACACCGTGAAATCCTGACTGAAGACAAAGACCAGACGGCCGTTGACCGTGCCCCAGCCGGTGACCACGCCATCGCCCGGCACCTTCTGCTCGGTCATGCCGAAATCGCTGCAGCGATGTTCGACGAACATATCCCATTCTTCGAATGAGCCTTCGTCGAGCAGCAGCTCAATCCGTTCGCGCGCGGAGAGCTTGCCTTTGTCGTGCTGGGCCTGAACACGCCGCTCGCCCCCGCCGGCGCGTGCCTGTTCGCGCCGCTCTTCAAGCTGCCGGATCATGTCGTTCATTGGCGTCCCGCCTCACCCAAACCCTTGTTATTCCTCGATATCATTCATTGTGCGGCGCAGCAAGTTTGACCGCTGGCAACCGCCCCAACAGATACAGCAGGCGCTCGGCCATGACGATTTCCTCACGCAACGCATCCTGCCGCGCCTTGGCCTCCGCGTCCTCGCCCCACACCTCGGCCGCGTAGTGTTCATCAGCCAAGCCTGCCCGCCAGGCGTCCTCGCCGGCAATTTCACCCTCGACCACCGCCAAACCGGCGATCAACGAGCCGGTTGCCACGGTAACGGCATGGACTGCCATCAGTTCGAAGTCGGTCAGTGGCTCCAGGGCAGCGGCAAGCGCGTGAACCGCCTCGGTCGGCTGGTCGACGGGCATGATGCCGCTGGTCACCGACATCTGCGCGCCATAGCGCCGGCGGGCCCAATCGACGAGCGGCTGCCAATGGCGCGCCTGGAACGCCACCAGCTCCGCCGGCGCATCGGCGCGGTAGCAGACGAGATCGCTGGCGCCAAACTCGGCGAGATCCGCCGTGACCTGGGCCCGGCGAAAGGCGACCCGATCGATGGCGGTGGTCACCAATCGGGTGATCGGCATCGTTTGCGGCATCACGTCGCCCGACTGGCCACGCCATTCACCGGCAATCTCGTCGGCCAAGTCTTCGGTGGGCACGACAATGCGCTCGCGCCCCGGCGTGTGTACCGGCCGTTCATCAAGCGTGACTTCGAACCCGCCCTCGCAAGGCCGCCACGCGACGATGTCATAGAAGCGCTTCACCATGGCTAGACCGTCGCGGCCGAAGCCATAAGATCGTCGATGACGCCGTGCAGGTCCGTCGGATGATCGACGATGCACCGGGCCCCCGCCGCGATGAGATGATCGGAGGGATGATAGCCCCATGCTACGCCGATCGCGGGCACCCCGGCGGCAACCGCCATCGCCATATCGAAGGTCGTATCGCCGACAACGACGGTATCTGCCGCCAGCGCGCCGGTCTCGGCGATCGCCTGGTTGACCATGCCGGGATCGGGTTTTCCCGGTGCTGTGTCCGCTGTCTGAAGTGTGACAAAGCGGGCCGTCAAATCGTGCTGGGCCAGAACCATCGCAAGACCCTGACTGCCCTTTCCGGTGACGATACCGAGCAACGCGCCCTGGTCATCCAGAGTCTCGATCACCTCGCGCATACCGTCAAACAGCGGCTCGTGGTGGCCGACGCGCTGACGCAATTGTACGAACGCCTCCTTATAGCTTCGCGCCAATCCGGCGACTTGGTCGGATGAACCCACCGGATGCAGCTGCGCGATGGCCGTATCGAGCGGCAGTCCGATGACGCGGCGTACGTCTTGGCGCGGCAGCGGCGATAGTCCGTGATCAAGAAAGGCGAACGACATCGCCTCGTGGATGACATGCTGACTGTCGACCAGCGTACCGTCGCAATCGAAGAGAACGAGACGGCGGCTCATGGCGCAACGGCGGCGGCGTTCGGATCGAAGCCGAAGAGCGCCCAGCTCTTCACGAGGTCGCGCGGCAACGGCGCTTCGACCCTGAGCTCGCCGCCATGCCACGGCATCGCAATCGCACGGGCGTGCAGGTGAACACGCTTGGCAAGATCGAAGCCGGAGAGGAAGGCATCGCGGCCACCATACTTGCCGTCGCCCAAGATGGGGCAACCGATGGCCGCGCAATGCACCCGCAGTTGGTGCGTGCGCCCGGTCAGCGGGCTCAAGGCAAGCCATGCCACCTTATCGCCGGCGCTATCGACAACCCGAAAGTGGCTGATCGCGCGGCGACCCGCCTCTTCATCGACGCGCATGCGCTCACCGCCCCTGCCCGGCCGTTTGGCAAGCGGCATGTCAATCAGGCCTTCGTCGGCATCCGGCCGGCCCGCGACCAGCGACCAATAGGTCTTGTCCGTCTCCCGGCCCTTGAAAAGATCGCCAAGCTCGCGTGCGGCGGCGGCATGGCGTGCCAGCAGCATGACCCCGCTGGTATCGCGGTCAAGACGATGGACCAGACGAGGACGCTCCGGCGCGCCGAACTTCAGCGCATCAAGCATGCCGTCCAGATGGCGCTTCGTGCCGGAACCACCCTGCACCGCCAGTCCCGAAGGTTTGTCGAGCGCAATGACATCATCGTCGCGGTAGACAATGCGTGCGGCCAGGTCCTCGGCTTCGCGCCGATCAACAGGCGTCGCGGATTGGGGGCGTGGCGCGGCGGCCTTCGCGTCCGGCAAAGGCGGCACGCGCACGGTCTGGCCGGCGACAAGCCGATCGCCGGGCTTGCAACGCCGGCCGTCGAGCCGGACCTGACCCGTGCGCAGCAGCTTTGCGAGGTGACCATGTGTGACCGCCGGAAACTCGCGGTGAAACCAACGGTCCAGGCGCATGTGTTCGTCACCCGGCGCGACCGTGACATGGCGCACCTGCGTCATGTCAGCACGAGGCGCATCAAGCGCATGCCACCATAAAGGGCGAGCACACAGAGCGTTACCGACAGCAGAATGTAGAGTGCCGCGCCAACGAAATTGCCGCGCTCAATCTGTAGGACGACATCGAGAGAGAACGTCGAGAAGGTCGTATAGGCGCCGAGGACGCCAACGACCAGCATGGCGCGAAGCTCAGGTGACGGCGACCAGACGAGCGACGCACTCTCGACAAGGGCACCCAAGACAAAGGAGCCGACGATGTTGACGACAAGCGTGCCGAACGGAAAGCCAAGCCCCGTTACCGCACCGACGCCGGCAACCGTGAGGTAGCGGCCGACGGCGCCGAGCGCGCCGCCAAGCGCGACCAGGAGCAGCATCTTGATCACGTGTCGCCCCCGGCACCGCGTTTGTCACGCAGCTTCGCCCAGTACTCCAGGCGTTTCGCGATCTCGCGTTCAAAGCCGCGTTCGACCGGGACGTAGTAACGCTCGCGCGTCATCTCGTCGGGGAAGTAATCCTGGCCGGAAAAGGCGTCCGGCGCGTCGTGGTCATAATCATAGTTCGCGCCATAACCCATCTCTTTCATCATCTTCGTTGGCGCGTTGAGGATGTGTTTGGGCGGCGTCAGCGAGCCATGGTCCTTGGCACTGCGCCGAGCGGCTTTGTAGGCCTTGTAGCCGGCATTCGACTTGGGTGCCGTCGCGCAATAAATCACCGCCTGCGCCAAAGCCAGTTCGCCTTCCGGAGAACCAAGGAAATCGTAAGTGTCTTTAGCGGCGATGCACTGCGCGAGCGCCTGGGGGTCAGCCAGACCAATGTCCTCGATCGCCATGCGCACGATGCGGCGCGCGACGTAAAGCGGATCCTCGCCGGCGTCGAGCATGCGCGCGAGCCAATAGAGCGAGGCGTCGGGGTCAGAGCCGCGCACCGACTTGTGCAACGCGCTGATCAGGTTGTAGTGCCCCTCGTCCGCCTTGTCGTAGACGGGCACGCGGCGTTGGACGACATCGGCCAACTGGCCGCGATCGATGGTCTTGCCGGGTTCAAGCGACAGCAGTTCCTCTGCCATGTTGAGCAGGAAACGACCGTCGCCATCGGCCATGTCCTTCAGCGCTTCCCGCGCGTCACCGTCCAACGGCAGCGTGTTGCCGGTGTCGGCCTCGGCGCGGCTTAGAAGGTCATCCAGGGCGTCGTTATCGAGGCGGTTGAGAACCAAAACCTGACAGCGCGACGTCAACGCGGCGTTCACCTCAAACGATGGGTTCTCCGTCGTCGCGCCGACCAGTATCACCGTGCCGTCCTCGACGAACGGCAGCAGCGCGTCCTGCTGGGCCTTGTTGAAACGGTGGATCTCGTCGACGAACAACAGGGTCCCGCGGCCGTCCTGGCGCCGCGCGCGAGCACGCTCGAAGACCTTGCGCAGATCGGCCACGCCGGCAAAGACGGCGGAGATCGGTTCGAACGCCAGATCGGTCTTGTCCGCGAGCAAACGGGCAATGGTGGTCTTTCCCGAACCCGGCGGGCCCCACAGAATGAGCGAGACGAGCCTGCCCTTGGCGACCATGCGGCCGAGCGGCGCGTCGGGATCGAGCAGATGGTCCTGCCCGACCACCTGCTCAAGCGTCTCCGGCCTCAAGCGGTCGGCAAGCGGCCTTGGGGCCTGGGATTCGAACAGCGTCGCCATTGAGACAGTCTAGAGCGGTTCGGCGTCAAGCCGAAGCGGTCCATACACAAAGGGCGGCCATAGAGCCGCCCTTTGGTTGGTCGTCGAATAAGGTCGCGGCCTTATGCGGCGACGTTTTCGTCCTCGTCGTCGTCGAACTGGGTCGGGCCGGAATCCTGACCCTTGGCGTCTTCGTCGCGATCGACCAGTTCGATGATCGCCATCGGCGCGTCGTCGCCATAGCGGAAACCGGCCTTCAGCACGCGCGTGTAGCCGCCCGAGCGGTCCTGATAACGCTCCGCCAGGACGTCGAACAGCTTTGCCACCATGGCATCGTCGCCGATCTTCGCATGGGCCTGACGGCGGGCATGCAGATCGCCGCGCTTGGCGAGCGTGATCAGCTTTTCGGTATAGGGCGCGAGCTCCTTGGCCTTGGGCAGGGTCGTCTTGATCTGCTCGTGTTTGACTAGCGCCTGGGCCATGTTGATCAGCAGCGCCTTTCTATGGGCACTGGTGCGGTTGAGCTTGCGTCCGGCGTTACGGTGTCGCATGGCGGTCTCCTGAAGTCCGGCGGCGCCGAATCAGTTAAAGGGGTCCTCGAGCTTCTTGGCGAGCTCCTCGATGTTTTCCGGCGGCCAGTCCGGGATCTTCATGCCGAGATGCAGGCCCATCTGCGAGAGCACGTCCTTGATTTCGTTCAGCGACTTGCGGCCGAAGTTCGGCGTGCGCAGCATCTCCGCTTCGGTCTTCTGCACGAGATCACCGATATAGACGATGTTGTCGTTCTTCAGGCAGTTGGCCGATCGCACCGAGAGTTCGAGCTCGTCAACCTTGCGCAGCAGGTTGGCATTGAACTCAGGCTCGGCCGCTTCCTCACGCTCGACGCGGACCTCAGGCTCTTCGAAATTGATAAAGAGTTGGAGCTGGTCCTGAAGGATGCGTGCTGCGAGCGCGACCGCATCTTCCGGCGTGACGGCGCCGTTGGTGTCGACGGTCATCGAGAGCTTGTCGTAGTCTGTGACCTGGCCAACGCGGCTGTTTTCGACCTTGTAGGCGACCTTGCGCACGGGGCTGTAGATCGCGTCGACCGGTATCAGACCGATCGGCGCATCGTCCGGACGGTTCTGGGCAGCCGGCACATAACCTTTGCCGAGCTCGACCGTGAACTCCATGTTCAGATCTGCATCGCCGTCCAGCGTGCAGATGACATGGTCGGGGTCCATGATCTCGATATCCGGGCCGGTCTCGATCATCGACGCGGTCACGGCACCCGGGCCCTTGGCCTTCAGCGACATGCGCTTCGGCCCCTCGGAATACATCCGAAGCGCCATTGCCTTGATGTTCAAGACGATGTCGGTCACGTCCTCATGCACGCCGGTGATCGACGAGAACTCATGCAGGACGTTGTTGATCTGAATCGACGTCACCGCCGCACCCTGCAGCGACGACAGGAGAACGCGGCGCAGCGCGTTACCCAGCGTCAGGCCGAACCCGCGCTCCAGAGGCTCCGCAACGATGGTCGCTTCACGCGAGGCATCGATGCCAGGCTCGATCTGCAGCTTGTTCGGTTTGATCAATGCTTGCCAGTTTCTGTTCATCGCTAGAGACGACCTCATTTGTGTAGCGCCGCTTTTTGAGGCGGCATGGGCCAGACGCTTAGCGCCCGGCCATCGGTAATCCTGTTGTCGCGTCCGACCGCGCTTGCGGCCGGCGCACCCTAAGCGGTGCTAAACGCGGCGGCGCTTGCGCGGGCGGCAGCCGTTATGCGGGATCGGCGTCACGTCCTGGATGGCCGTGATGTTGAAGCCGATCGCCGACAGCGCGCGCAGCGCCGACTCACGGCCCGAGCCCGGGCCCTTGACCCGCACCTCAAGCGTCTGCATGCCGTGATCCATCGCCTTGCGGCCAGCGTCTTCTGCGGCCATCTGGGCGGCATAGGGGGTCGACTTCCGCGAACCCTTGAAGCCCATGGATCCGGCCGACGACCACGAAATCGCGTTGCCCTGGGCGTCCGCGATGGTGACCGTCGTGTTGTTGAACGAGGCGTTCACATGCGCCACGCCCGACGTGATGTTCTTGCGCTCGCGCCGCCTGACGCGTGTTGCTTCCCGAGCCATGGCGATCCTTACTTCTTCTTACCGGCGATCGGCCGCGCCTTGCCCTTGCGGGTTCGCGCATTGTTGTGGGTGTTCTGGCCGCGCACCGGCAGTCCCTTGCGGTGGCGGATGCCACGGTTGCAGCCCATGTCCATCAAACGCTTGATGTTCATGGCGACTTCGCGCCTGAGATCGCCTTCGACGACCAGGTTCGAATCGATGATCTCGCGGATCTGAGCGACCTCGGCGTCAGTCAGTTCGTTGACACGGCGCGCATCGGGAATCTGCGCGTTGGCACAGACCTGCTTCGCCGTTGTGCGACCGATACCGTGGATGTAGGTCAGCGCAATCTCGACGCGTTTATTGGTCGGAATATTGACACCAGCAATACGTGCCAAAGTTACCTCTCCTCAGGCAAAGCAAAAGAGCCGGCAAAACCGCTCCGGTTTCCGGGATCGCGGCGGAGTATAGGCATCGCGGGCATCGAGTCAATCATTGCCGCCGCCTTCCGCGCACGAATTCACAACCGCCTCTATCTGGCGGGTCACATCGTCGATATCGGCCATGCCGTCGACTGAAGAAAGCACGCCATGCCCTTGATAATACGGCAAAAGTGGCGCGGTCTGGCCGTGGTAGACCGTCAGGCGTGACCGCAGGGTCTCCTCGTTATCGTCGGCGCGGCGCGTGAACTCGCTACCGCCACAAACATCGCAGATGTCCGCAATCTTTGGTTGCTGAAACTTGTCGTGATACCCGGCGCCGCACTTGGCACAGGTGAAGCGGCCCGTCAGGCGTTCGACAAGGGCCTCGTCGTCGACCTGCATCTCGATCACGCAGTCCAGCGCCAGACCGCGTTCGGCCAGCATTCGGTCGAGCGCCTCGGCCTGGGCTTCGGAACGGGGAAAGCCGTCCAGAATGAAACCGTTGGCGCAGTCGGGCTGGTCGATGCGGTCGGAAATCATGCCGACAATGATGTCGTCGGACACCAGCTCGCCGCGATCCATGATCTCCTTGGCCATCTTGCCCATCTCGGTACCCTCGGCAACCGCCGCGCGCAGCATGTCGCCGGTCGAAAGCTGGGGGATGCCGTGGGCCTCGACAAGACGCTTCGCCTGGGTCCCCTTACCGGCGCCTGGCGGACCCAAAAGGATCAGCTTCATCCCCGCCGCCCCTTCAGCTTGGCCTTTTTGATCAGGCCCTCGTATTGGTGGGCCAGAAGGTGCGATTGGATCTGACTGATCGTGTCCATCGCCACCGTTACGGTGATCAGCAACGATGTGCCGCCAAGCAGGAACGGGACCGCCGAGTTGCCGATAAAGAACTCCGGCACCACGGCGACCGCGGTCAGATAGATCGCGCCGACCGTGGTCAGGCGGGTCAGGACGTAGTCCAGGTACTCCGCGGTGTTCTTGCCTGGCCGGATGCCCGGCACGAAACCGCCGTGCTTCTTCAGGTTGTCCGCCGTATCTGCCGGATTGAAGACGATCGACGTATAGAAGAAACAGAAAAAGATGATGCCCGCCGCATAGAGCGAGAGATACATCCACCCGCCGCGACGCAGCAGAAGCGTCGCCTCTTGCAGCCACTCCGGCCCGCCGGCGGCGGAGAAACTCGCCAGCGTCACCGGCATCAGCAGGATGGAGCTGGCGAAGATCACCGGAATAACGCCGGATGTGTTCAGCTTCAGCGGCAGATGCGAACTCTCGCCGCTGAACATCCGGTTGCCGACCTGGCGTTTTGGATATTGGACGATAATGCGCCGCTGCGCGCGCTCCATGAAGACGATAAAGGCGAACAGCAGGATCAGGCTGACCAGGATCGCCATGATGGCGAACGCCGACATGGCGCCGATCCGACCGAGCTCCAGGATCTGGGCGATCGCCGACGGGAACATCGCGACGATGCCGGCGAAGATGATCAGTGAGACGCCGTTGCCGACACCGCGCTGGGTGATCTGTTCGCCCAGCCACAACAGGAACATCGTGCCGCCGACCAGCGTCACGACCGTCGTGAAGCGGAAGAAATAGCCGGGATCGATGACCGCAGACCCCATGCTTCCGCGCATCGCCTCCAGGCCAACCGCGATGCCGTACCCTTGGACAATACACAGCAGCACCGTCAGGTAGCGCGTGTACTGGTTCATCTTCTTGCGGCCGGACTCGCCCTCCTTCTTCATCTGCTCCAGCGCAGGCGACACTGTCGTCATCAGCTGCATGATGATCGAGGCCGAGATATAGGGCATGACGTTCAAGGCGAAGATCGTCATGCGCTCCAACGCGCCGCCGGAGAACATATTGAACATCGACAGCACGCCGCCGGCCTGCTGCTGGAAGATGTCGTTCAGGATGGCCGGATCAATGCCGGGAATCGGAATATAGGTGCCCAGGCGATAGATGATCAAAGCGCCCAGGGTAAACCACAGGCGCTTTTTCAGGGAGCAGCCGCTGAAGAACCGAAGGCGAACGGCGAGCTGGAGCTCGCGGTCTTGGCCGGCGTTCCGCTGAACTGGAAGGCGCTCCCTGATGATGTGGATGACGGCTGTGCTGCTGTGTCTGTGGCAGTTTTTCCGAAGGCAAATCCGGCACTAGACGGCTGCTGCTTGTTTGCATCTTGACCAAAAGCGAATGGAGTCGACGACGGTTTAGGAGCTGCAATGTCTTTTGCACCGCCGAAAGTGAACAAGCCACTGGACGCGGCCGGTCCCGTTTTGGGAGTTCCAGAATTGTTGTCT